>JASLDA010000187.1 GCA_030151745.1 Chitinophagaceae bacterium
ACCATTTTTCTGTCACCGAAAACCAATCTAAAATCTACAATCTTAAATATTAAATATTAAATCCCACTATGCCGTATAATCAGCTGAGCCCGGAAGAGGAGCGGATCATTATCCGCAAAGGCACGGAAATGCCCTTTACCGGCGAGTACAATAATAACAAGGCTTCCGGCACTTATATCTGCCGCCGCTGCAATGCCCCGCTTTACCACAGCAAGGACAAGTTTGAATCTGGCTGCGGCTGGCCGTCCTTCGACGACGAAATCCGGGGCGCCGTACGACGGGAAACCGATGCCGACGGGCATCGCGTGGAAATCCTGTGCAGCAACTGCGACGCACACCTGGGGCATGTCTTCACCGGCGAGCGCTTTACGGCGAAGAACACCCGCCATTGCGTGAACTCGGTATCGATGAAATTCATCCCCGACGGGCAGCCTTTGCCGGAAGCGATCCACGGATCCTGAGAAATCACCCGCCTTCAGAAAACGGGGACCGCGTGCGGTCCCCGTTTTCTTTTGTGGGAACTGCCTGCCGCTCAACCGTTTCCCTGCGGGAAAAAGCGCTTTAAGATTTCTTTAATGGGGCATGGTACAGTCTTGACCTTTTCACTGGCATCAGATGAATTGAAAACCACTAAATCGACTTAGCCATGAAAAAGATAATCGCTGCCGTACTGATGATCGCAGGTTTCGCAACTGCCGCAGAAGCCAAAATGAAGGCCAAATCCAAGACCCGCCAGGTACCCTACGCGCAAAACCCGGCCATAGACCACCGCTATGACGGCGCGGCCTCGGATATCTGGGCATACAAGGCGCAAAGCCCGGCGCCGGACGTCAGCTTCACCATGGGCGCGCTCCCGACCCAGGGCGCCGGTAACGTGGCCGGCCGCACCTTCTTCTATGCATACCCCCTGAGCAACTATACGCTTTACGGCAGCCAGCCGGCTTCCATGACCGCTGCCTATGAAGGCCGGTTTGCTCCGAGCTGGGACGGGCCGATCCGTAACCGCGCACGGAACCTCCGGGCCTACAATGACAGCGAGCCCCTGCCCTCCAACGCCGGCTCCAAGCGTCAATAAAGAGATAGATTGTGGATCGATGATTTGCAAGTCGCGCCGATAGATCGGCAAGCCATCCAATCAGAGCGGCCGTCCATATGGACGGCCGCTGTTTATTAGGATTTAAGAATGAAGATTGAAGATTGAATGAGCCGGGCGCTACACCTCCAATCTAAAATCTTCATTCTAAAATCTAACTCACCTCAAAGGCTCGCCATGTCGATCACGAAGCGGTATTTCACATCGCTCCTGAGCATGCGCTCGTAAGCCGTATTGACGCCGGCGATATCGATCAGCTCTATATCGCTGACGATATTGTGGTCGGCGCATTAATCGAGCATTTCCTGGGTTTCGGGAATGCCGCCGATCAGCGATCCCGCCAGGCTGCGGCGCCCGCCGATCAGGCTGAACGCGCGGATCTGCGAAGGAGTGGGAGGAGCGCCCACGCAGATCATGACGCCGTCTGTATTCAGCATGTTGAGATAGGCGTTGTAATCATGTTCCGCAGAGACCGTATCGATGATAAAGTCGAACGCGCCGGCCAGGGCCTGGAGCTGCGCGGGATCCTTGGTCAGCGCAAAATGATGCGCCCCGAGCTTGCGGGCATCGGCCTCCTTTTCCGGGGAGGTGCTGAGCATGGTGACGTCGGCGCCGAACGAGGCGGCGAATTTCACGGCCATATGGCCCAGGCCGCCGAGCCCCACCACCGCGACCTTATGACCTTTGCCGACCTTCCAGTGGCGCAGCGGCGAATAGGTGGTGATACCCGCGCAAAGCAGGGGCGCAACTGCGGCCAGCGGAAGCTTGTCCGATACATTCAGGACGAAGTCCTGATCGACTACGATGGACTTGGAATAGCCCCCATATGTAACGCCGCCGCTTACCCTGTCCCTGGAATTGTACGTGCCGGTATTGCCTTCGCGGCAGAATTGCTCGAGGCCTTTCCTGCAATTGTCGCACTCGCGGCAGGAATCGACCATGCAGCCGACGCCGGCCAGGTCCCCGGCCCTGAAGCGGCTCACATCTGCGCCCACGGCGGTGATGCGGCCCACGATCTCATGGCCCGGAACTGCGGGGAAGGTAGTGCCGCCCCACTCATTGCGGGCTACGTGCAGGTCGGAATGGCATACGCCGCAGTAGAGGATCTCGATCGCCACATCCTGGGGGCGGAGCTCCCGGCGGCTGATCTCATAAGGCTCCAGCAGCGCCGTCGCGCTCTGGGCTGCGTAAGCTTTGGTTGCAGTCATATTGGTTGGGATTGAAGATTTCAGATTGAAGATTTTAGATTGGCGGCTTCTGCAAGGAATGCTTTCTCCCGCGCCGATCGGGAATGCTGTGCCGGTAGGGTTATGGCAGACAATGCGGACGCAGCAAAACTAGGCCCCGGGCAGAAACGGCGATCAGCGAATTCACGAATAGGCGGATAGGCTAATGCGCTTGATCGGATCAGTTCATCTCCGCGGTAGTAAAAGAAAGCGCCCGCCGTCTTTCGACAGCGGGCGCTTTGACATTAAGGCAGGGAGCTTACTTGAAGTCGCCGGCCTTAACGATGATGGTCTTGTCGGCGCTGAGATATTTCTTCAGCGCAGCGTTTACATCGGCAACAGTCAGAGCCTGGATCTGGTCGTCGAGCTTCTGGTTGTACTCCATGGTCCGATCGAGGAACAGGTTATTGTTCAGGGTACCGGCCAGGCCTGCGTCATTGGCGCGGGCTGTAGCGCGGCTCTGGAGCAGGCCGCTCTTGGCGTCCTTCAGCTCCTGCTCGGTAACGCCATCGTTGGCGATGCGGTTGATCTCTTCCTTCCAGGCCGCTTCCAGCTTGGCACGGTTGTCCGGGTTGTAGATCGCGAAGTGGGAGAAGACTGCGTTCTCATCCAGGGAAGAGGCTTGGAACTGGCTGCCTACGCCGTAGGACAGGCCTTCCTTCTGGCGGATGCGGGTTGCCAGGCGGGAGTTCAGGAAGCCGCCGCCGAGGATGTAGTTGCCCATTACCAGGGCAGCGTAGTCCTTATTATCGTCGCGCATCTTGACCGGCTGGCCGCCGATGAAGATAGCCATCTTCTTATCCGGAGTCTTCAGCTCCTCGTTCACCACCTTCGCGTCGGAGTACGGATTCGCGATACGAGTATAGCTCTTGGTGGCGCTCCAGTTGTCCAGGATCTTGTTCAGGCGCTGCTTGGTAGCCGGGACGTCGAAGTCGCCGACAACGGCTGCGGTAGCGGAAGAACCGTTATAGAACTGCGCGTGGAAGTTCTTGACCTCGTCCAGGGTCACGGCCTTGTAGGCTGCTGCACTTTCATCCATGTTCATCGGGAACAGGATGTGGCCCGGCTTGAAGGGGCTCATGCGGCGCTGCAGCTCGATCGGAGCTATCGCGTTCGGCTCGCTGCGCTGGGCTTCGATGCCGGCCATGTCTTCTTCGATCACGGCCTTGAACTCGTCCTGCGGGAAGGAGGGCTGGTGCAGGATCTCGTCAACGAGGTCGAGTACGGCGCTCAGGTTCTGCTTGGTGCTGGTGATGTTCACGTTGACGGACTGCCCTTGGGCGCTGATGCTCACCTTGCTGCTCAGCTTGTCCAACATCTCGTTGATCTGGCTTTGCGTGTGCAGGCGGGTGCCCTTCATCAGCATGTCGGCAGTCACGTCGGCTACTGCCTGCTTGCCCTGCAGGCTGGCTTCGTCGCCCAGGCGCAGGGTGATGCGGGCTTCAACAGTATTGCCGCGGGTGCTCTTCTGCAGCAGGGCGATCTTGCCGCCGGTTGTCAGCTTGTAGCTCTCGGTGCGCTTGTCGATATTGCCCGGGGTCGCGTCGAACTCTTCGCCGGCAGCCAGTGCTGTGCCGCCCTTATAGTCCTTGACGAGGTAATTTACGTCCGGAGTGACCGGGATATTGGCACGTTGCGGCGAATTGGTCGGGATGAACAGACCGTAGGTACGGTTGCTCGGCTTCAGGTAAGCGGCGGCAACGCGGGCAACGGCTTCGGGAGTCACCTTCTTCAGGCTGTCGCGGTAGATGAAGCCCAGGCGCCAGTCGCCCTGGCCGATAAACTCGGAAATGATCAGACCTACGCGGCCGGAATTGCGGTACAGCTGCTCGAACTCGGCGAGGAGCTTGTTCTTCGCCTTTTCGACCTCGGCCGCTGTCGGCGGGTTCTTGGCGATATTGTCCAGGACGTTGAACATAGCCATCTTGGCGCTGTCCAGGCTCTTGCCCTTGTTCACCGCGGCGCTGAAATAGATGGTGCCGGGGTCGTGCTTGCCTTCCGCATAGCCGTACTGGTAAGCCGCCAGGCCGCTCTTCACGAGAGCCTTGTAGAGACGGCCGTCCGGGTCGTTGGTCAGGACCTCTGCCAGTACATCCACCGGCGGGTAGTCCGGGTGCGAGCCGGCAGGGATGTGATACGCGCAGGCTACCGTCTGAACGTCGCCGGAGCGGCTCAGGATTACGCTGCGTTCGCCGTCCTGGGTCGGCTCGACGGTGTAGTCGGGCTGCAGTACGCGGGTCGGGCGGGGAATGGCGCCGAAATACTTGTTGACCAGGGCGAGAGTCTTGGCCTCGTCGATCTTACCGGCTATCATCAGCACGGCATTGTCCGGCTGGTAGTACTTGCGGTAGAAGGCCTGCAGGTTCTCGATGGGCACGCGCTCGATATCTTCCTTGGAACCGATGGTGCTCTTGCCATAGTTGTGCCAGAGGTAGGCGGAGCTCATGATCCGCTCGTTGAGGATACGGTCCGGGTTGTTCTCGCCGCGCTCGAATTCGTTGCGCACGACGGTGAACTCGCTCTGCAGGTCTTCGCGCTTGATGAAGGAATTGACCATACGGTCGCTTTCCAGGTCGAGCGCCCAGTTAAGGTTCTCGTCGGTAGCGTTGAAAGTCTCGAAATAGTTGGTGCGGTCGTCGCTGGTAGTGCCGTTGGGCGAAGCGCCGTGGGAGCTCAGCTCTGCCGGGATATTGGTGTGGCGGGTAGAGCCCTTGAACACCATGTGCTCGAGCAGGTGGGCCATGCCGCTTTCGCCATAGCCTTCCATGCGGCTGCCTACCTTATAGGTAATGTTCACCGTGATGGTAGGCTTGCTGTTGTCGGGGAACAGGAGCACATGCAAGCCGTTGGACAGCTCATACTCGGTGATACCCTCAACAGAGGTCAGTTTTTTCGGCGCGCCGGCAGGGGCCGCGGCCGGGGATTTGGCGGCCGCGGGCTTCGCCTTGGTCTGGGCGATCGCCGTTCCGCTGGCGAGCAGGAGCGCGGCGGCCCCGGCAAGCCGGAGTTTGGAGAGATGCATATGCTGCGTGTGAAGTTTTCGCCCGCGAATGTAATCTGGAAACGCCGTTATATAATATACAAAGCGTGGAATATCCCGCATTTGAGGTGATTGCCGCGCTGCGCCCCCAGCCCGCGGGGAGAAAATACACGCCTTTTCACATTAAACAAACACACAGCTATAATATTCGATCAATTTATATCCTTCCACCGTCCGTCATCTCAGGAACACCGGAAGCCCCGACTGCAAACGGCCTGCCGGATACAAAAAGGCCGCTTCCTGCGAAGCGGCCTTTTCAAAAACCTGGTTGGAACCGGCTTATTCCGTTGCGGCCGGGCCTCCGCTCAGCTCATCGAAATCGAACGACAGGCTGAAGCGCAGGGTATTGCTAAGAGGGTTGCGGTTGATGCTGTTGTTGCTGGGTACGAGGTATGCCGCGTTCAGCGTGAAGATGTTGTAACGTGCGCCCAGGCCCACGGTGAAGTAGCGGCGGTCGCCCTT
>JASLDA010000209.1 GCA_030151745.1 Chitinophagaceae bacterium
CAATTCAACCCCAATCCCGTAATGGCAGTAACGAAGAAAAAGCTCATATATACGCTTGAGTTCCCGATCCGCAGCTCCCCGACCATCCTGTTTGAATTTCTCTCCACCGCGGTCGGTCTGCAGGAATGGTTTGCGGACAAGGTCGATCAGCGGGATAACACTTTTTACTTCTCCTGGAACGGGGCGGTGGATACGGCAGAGCGGACGGAAATGTTTGAGAACAACTATGTCCGCTATCGTTGGGACTATTACGACGAGGACGAATTCTTCGAGTTCCGGATCGAGCAGAGCCCGGTAACGAATGAAACCATTCTGCGCATTACCGATTTTGCCGAGAAGAGCGAGATCGACAGCGCCGAGCAACTCTGGAACCAGCAGGTCGCCAACCTGAAACACCGGATCGGAGCCTGATCCTGTAAAAGCCGCTTCTAAGCGGCTTTTACATTTATACATATTCCCGGGGCAGGGCGCTGCCAAGCCCTTTGCAGGAGAAGCAGAGCCCCGGGGAGATTCCGCTACCTGATACCGATTTGCTAAACATCCGCGGGGAGAGGCACCGAAGGCATTCCGGGACTATTTTTGCCGCTCTGTGTTCAAGAAACTCGACCTGCTCATAATCAAGGCTTTTATAGGGCCATTCATCGTGACGTTCTTCGTCTCGCTGTTTGTGCTCGTTATGCAGTTCTTCTGGCTGTACATGGACGAGCTGCTGGGCAAGGGATTCGGGGCCTGGACCATCCTGCAGCTGCTTTTTTATATGAGCTCGACGATGGTGCCCCTGGCGCTGCCGCTGGGCATCCTCCTCGCTTCCATCATGACCTTCGGGGGCATGGGCGAGAACTTCGAGCTGGTCGCCATTAAGTCCTCGGGGATTTCCCTGCTGCGCTTCATGCGGCCGCTGTTCATCTGCATCTGCTTCGTAGCGTTCGGGGCCTTCTTTTTCAACAACAATATCATCCCTGTCGCGAACCTGAAGGCCTTTTCCCTGCTTTACGATCTGCGGAATGCAAGGATGAGCCTGAATATCCGCGCGGGGCAGTTCAACCGCGATATTCCCGGCTATGCGATCAAGGTGGGGGAGAAGGACCGCGACGAAAAGACGATCCGCGATATCATTATCTATGAAGGAGGATCCGCGAACGGGAACGACCGGATCGTGCTGGCCAAAAGCGGGGAGATGAGCCCGACCCCGGACGGCAAATACCTCATGTTCCGGCTGCGGGACGGCTGGCGCTACCAGGAAGGATCCGACCGCGACGGGGGCGACCCCAGCGGCCATGCCACGCAGACCCGGATGCATTTCGCGACCTACGAAAAGATCATCGACCTCAGCGCGTTGCGGCTCAACCGGCACAACGAGGACCTGTTCAAAGGCGGCTACCAGATGATGGACGCCTGGCAGCTCCGCAAGGACATGGCGCTCATCCGCAAGACGAAGCGGCACGACCTGGACGTCTCGGAAGTGAACTTCGCGCCCTATCTCCCGGTCTATTCCCACCAGGATATCGGGGTCAGCTTCCGGAAGCGGCTGGACACCCTGGAAACGAAGCCGCTGGCGAAACCCCTGGTCACGGGATTTGCCCTGATCCCCGACAGCCTGCGCAAGGTCACCTTCGACGCGGCGATCGCCAATCTTCGGAACGCGATCCAGCTCAGCGGCTATACGGCGAATAATATCAAGCTCCAGAACGAAAACCTGATCAAGCGCGAGATCAGCTTTCACCAGAAATTTACCCTGTCCTTCGCCTGCGTATTGCTGTACCTCATCGGCGCGCCGCTCGGGGCCATCATCCGAAAAGGCGGCCTCGGGCTTCCGATACTGGTAGCGATCGTGATCTTCATGGTCTACTTCGTATTGAGCAGCACGGGGAAGGAGCTCGTGGAGTCCCATACCCTGGTGCCCTGGATCGGGATCTGGATGAGCACCGTCGTCCTGATGCCCCTTGCCGCGTTCATCATCGTAAAAGCGCGGAACGACTCGACCATTTTCAGCAAGGAATGGTACACCAGGACCTTTGGCTTTATCCTGGCCGCCGTCCGTATGCTGAGACGTTCAGGAAAAAACAAGCCCTCCGGCCCAGCAAGCTAGCCCGATCTAGGTCATACATATTCACGACACGGAAGCACCGCCCCCGAAAATAACTGCACATGCCCTTACTACGTCATTTGCGGGCCTCGTATAACCCCTGGTTCATGATACCGTTCCTGCTGTGGATGCTTCTCGGGGCAGGTATTTTCGTTCTGTACAGCCGGGACGTGATCTTCCGTTTTGCCAATCTCAACGGCAGCCCCCTGCTCGACTGCCTGATGCAGGTCGCCACGGGCATCGGCGACGGCCTGGGCTCGGCCATCATCCTGTTCTCGATGATGATCTTCTTCAAGTCCTGCCGGAACTGGTGGTATGTGCTGGCTGCGGCCTTCTGCACCATCGCGCCCGCCCTGCTGATACAGGTCATCAAGAATATCGTTCAGGCCCCGCGACCCCTGGAGTATTATAAAACAGATTCCAGCTGGATCCATATCCGCGAGCAATGGCCGCATTTGTACCACAACAGCTTTCCCTCCGGGCATTCGGGCTCCGTATTCAGCATGTGCGCCTTCCTGAGCATGATCCTGCCCAAAGGCTGGATGCGGCTCGGCCTGGGATTGTTCGTGCTCGCGCTGGTCGTAGCTTACAGCCGGATGTACCTGGCAGCCCATTTTTATGCGGATATTTTTGTCGGGAGCATTCTGGGGACCGTCGGCTGTGTTTTCTGCATGGCCCTGATGCGGCGCTGGAGCAAACGCTCTTTCCGCATCGTCCGTACCAGTGTCAACCGTAAAAAACCGCCGCTGATCTGATGCCCAACCGCCTCTTATATCTGCTCGCCGGACTCGTGGCTGCGCTGCTGTTCCTGCCCTTTCTCGGACAGGTGAACCTCTTCGACTGGGACGAGATCAACTTCGCCGAGTGCGCGCGGGAGATGATCGTCGGCAAGGATTACCTGCGCATGCAGATCGACTATATGCCCTTCTACGAGAAGCCGCCGCTGTTCATCTGGATGCAGGTCCTTTCCATGAAGCTCTTCGGCGTAGGGGCCTACGCGGCGAGGTTTCCCAATGCCCTCACCGGCATCGCGACCTTCGTGACGCTGTTCCATGCCGGGAAGCGCGCCGTCAGCCGGGAAGTCGGGATCTGGTGGGTCGCGTTGTATGCCGCGACCTGGCTGCCGCATTTTTATTTCAAGACCGGTATCATAGACCCGGTATTCAACTACTTCATCTTCCTGGCCTTCTTCCAGGTCTGGCTCCTGCGCTGGGGCCGGCGCCGGACGATGCATGCCCTGCTGGCGGGCCTGTTCCTGGGGCTGGCCGTACTCACGAAAGGGCCCGTCGCCATCCTGGTCGCCGGGATCTCGCTGCTGGTCTACCTCGTCCTGAACCGGGGACTGCCGGGCTACCGCTGGGCCGATTTCGGCCTGCTTGCGCTGGCGGCCTTAGGCGTTACCGGCATCTGGTTCGGCATCGAAGTGTCGCAGCATGGCTGGACCTTTCTCCGGGAGTTCATAGCCTATCAGGCCGGGCTTTTCGGGCAGAACATCGCCGATCACGAGGAGCCCTGGTTCTATCACCCCATCGTGCTGCTCGTCGGCTGCTTCCCGGCCAGCATACTGTTCATGCGCCGCCTGGGCCGTTCCCAGGGCGCCTGGCAGCAGAGCGGCGACTGGAGTCGCTGGATGTGGATCCTGTTCTGGGTCGTGCTGATCCTGTTCTCCATCGTCAAGACCAAGATCGTTCACTACTCCTCGCTGTGCTACTACCCCCTGACCTACCTGGCGGCGATTCGCATCGTTGCGCTGCTGAACGAGCGCCGGCCGCTGGGGAAACGTCTG
>JASLDA010000218.1 GCA_030151745.1 Chitinophagaceae bacterium
GCCATTTGCCGCCGATCAGGCGCAGCTCATTCATGCCATTGTCGAAACGCCTAAAGGCAGCCGGAACAAGTATGCATTTCAGGAAGACTCGGGGCTCTACCTCTTGAAAAAGATACTCCCGGCCGGCACCGCCTTCCCCCTGGATTTCGGGTTCATCCCCGGCACCCGCGCAGCGGACGGCGATCCCCTCGACGTGCTCGTCATAACGGAGCAAAGCAGCTACCCGGGCTGCCTGATGAAATGCCGTCCTATCGGCATCATCAAAGGCGAGCAGCGCCGGCACGGCGCCCGGAAGTACGTCCGGAACGACCGGGTTCTGGCCGTCCCGGACGCAAGCGTCGACTTTGCGGAGCTGCGTAAGTTCTCGGATCTCAGCAGGGAGCTGCGCAGCGACCTGGCGCATTTCTTCATGTATTATAATGAGATGGAAGGCGGAAACTACCGGTTGATCCGTACCGGGAGCGCCGCCGAAGCCTTGAGGACCATTAAATCAGCTATCCTATGAACGATCTGATCGAACGCCTTTTCGGCCATGACGATAAGCTCAGCGTGCTGCAGATGACGGACCGCGCGATCCTGGTGTTTTTTCTGACGATAATCCTGATCCGCATCTCCGGCCGGCGCTCCTTCGGCATGAAGTCGGCCGTGGACAATACCATCGTGATCCTGCTTGGCGCCATTCTGAGCCGGGCGGTGGTCGGCGCCTCGCCTTTCATCCCGACAATCGCCGCTTCCCTGGCTATCGTGCTGCTGCACCGCCTCTTTTCCTGGATAGCCCTGCGCTGGCCCCGGTTCGGGCAACTGCTGAAAGGCGGACCGATCCTGCTGGCCGATAACGGCAACATCGATCCCAAGGCAATGAGCCGGAGCCTGATCTCGAAGCACGATCTCGAAGAAGGCATCCGCGAGGCCGGCGGAAAGGACGGCATCCCCCCGGATCAGAAGGTCATCCTGGAGCGCAACGGACATATTAGCCTGAGCCGCGAATATCCTTGATCCTCAGAGATGGTATGATTTTTAAGAAAGTCGTTAATGATTAAGGCTTTTGCATTCACACACAATACCTTTCAGCCTTGAATAGAATCCTGCGCCGTACGCTGAAAATCCTGGGCTGGACCGTGGTCGGCATCATCCTGCTGCTGCTCCTCGTCGTTGTTCTCATCCAGGTTCCCGCCGTACAGCAGTTCGCCAAGGGCAAGGTGGTCGCTTTCCTGGAAAGCAAGCTGCAAACCCGCGTCGAGATCGGACGGCTCAGCATCGCGTTTCCCAAGAAAGTCGTGCTTGAGGATATCTACTTCGAAGATCAGCGGAAAGACACGCTCCTGGCCGGGCGCCGGCTGGCCGTCGATATCTCCATGTTCCGGCTCCTGAAGAGCGAGGTGGAGATAAACGATATCGAGCTGCAGGGCATCCGGGCCAATATATACCGCAAAGGCACGGACAGCTTCTTTAACTACGACTATATTATCAGGGCGTTCACCAGCCCGAAGGCGACGCCGAACCCGGCCGATACCACGGGAGTGAAAATCAACATCCGTCACGTCGCTCTCAACGATATCACGGCCAGCTTCCGGGACGATCCTACCGGCTCGGACATGTACGTATTCCTGGGCGAATTCGAAACGGATATCCGGCGTTTCGATCTGGATAAGATGGCCTTCGAGGTCCCCAGGTTCCGCCTGGAACGGGTCGTCGCGCGCCTCTACCAGCACAAGCCGCTGGTAGCGCCCAGGACGGAAGCCGCGGTGGCCGCCAACAATACCGGGGCTCCCCCCTTCGCCCTGAAGCTCGGCCAACTGAGCCTGAAGAGCATCGACCTGGACTTCGGGAACGATGTCAGTGCAATGACGGCACGAGTAAAGCTGGGCGAGCTGCTTGCCGAGCCCCGCAACCTTGACCTGCCGAAGCTGGAGATCGCCCTGAAAAGCCTGGTGCTCCGCAATACGGAGGCCGTCGTTGCGCTCGGCAATACACCGGCAGCGCACGAGGTCGAGACACAGGTGAACGCCAGCGCTTCGGCCCAGGTTCAGAATCCCTGGAAATTCGCGCTGGACCGGATCAGCCTGGAGAACGACCATATCAAATTCGACAACAACCAGCGGCCGAAGCTGAAGCGGGGCCTGGACTATGCGCATATGGACGTCTCGGGCCTGACCGTCGACGGCAGCAACCTGGAATTCTCGCCATCCGCGTATAGCGGCGATATCCGGCAGATCGCCCTGAAAGAACAGAGCGGCCTCGATCTGCGCGAGCTTCGCACGTCCTTCCTGTACACCGATCACGGCATACAGCTGAAGGACCTGCTGCTGCGCACCGACAAGACGGTTATCCGCGACAATATAGAAGCCGCCTGGCCGAACATGAGCCTCGACCAGCTGGCAAAGCGCCCCGGCGACATCCTGCTGCGCATCAACCTGGCAAAGAACCAGATCGCGCTCAGCGACGTCCTGCTCTTCCTGCCGGATATGGCGAATCAGCCGCCGTTCTACAGGAACGAGAATGCCGTGTTCGCGCTAAATACGCATATCGAAGGCAAGGTGAGCGACCTGAGCATCCCGGTCTTCGAGCTCAGCGGCATGCGCAATACCGTCGTCAATCTGCGGGGGCATGTCCGGGGACTCCCCGATCCGAACCGCAGCAGCTTCAATCTGACGCTCGTGAAGCTCAGCACCTCGCAGTCGGACCTGGCGAAGCTGATGCCTCCCGGCAGCCTGCCGCCGAGCATCCGCGTTCCCGAGACCATTGCAGCGGCGGGGAGCTTCAACGGAAGCATGAAAGACTTCCGCACGAACCTTGAATTGCGCAGCAGCCGCGGTTCCGCGGATATCATCGCCGCCATGCGCAATATGAGCAGCTACGACATCAACGCGGGCGTCGGCGCGCTCGATCTCGGCTATATTCTCAGGCAGGATACCCTGCTGGGACGCGTTACGGCAAAGCTCCGCGCCCGCGGCACCGGCTTCGATCCGAAGACCATGGTTGCAACCCTCTCGGGGCAGGTCTACGCCGCCGAGGTAAAAGGCTATAACTACCGCAATCTCGATCTGGACGCCCGCCTGAACCGCGGCGATATCGCGGCGAAAGCTGCAATGCACGACGAGAACATCAGCTTCAATCTGGACGCCGCGGCCGCCATGAAGGGCGATTATCCCGCCGTGAAGGCGAGCCTGCAGCTGGACAGCATCAACCTGCAGCGGCTGCATCTCTACGCCAGCGACCTGCGGATCCATGGAAACATCCAGGCCGATCTGCCGTCCACGAATCCGGACGATCTGCTGGGTACGGTGGATGTTTCAGACCTGATCGTCTTTAATGCCGGCCAGCGATACGCCGCCGGCGATACGATCCATATCACAGCCGCCAGGGACGAAGGCGGTCATCAGCTGAGCCTGGCCTCCGAGGCCTTGAGCCTGCAGCTGAAAGGCCAATACAAGCTCACTGAAATCGGCCAGGCGCTGCAGCACACCATCAACCGGTACTATACGATGCCGGGTTTCCGGGAAAAGGCATTTACTCCGCAGCAGTGGACCCTCGACGCCGTGGTCCATCCCTCTCCCCTGCTCTTCAGCTTCGTTCCCGAACTGCAGGGCACCGACAGCATCAATGCGAGCGTAGCCTACAACAGCCAGGCGGAAGACCTGAAGCTCGCCCTGAATGCCCCGACCATCGTGTACGGGGCCAACCGCATCGACAGCATGCAGCTCCGGGCGGCCACCGGCGATAAGCTCGATTACGCTCTCAGCATGCGAAGCTTAAGCAGCGGGCAATTCGCGCTGAACCGCACCAGCATCGCCGGCAGCGTCGCGGACAACCAGGTGAGCACGGCTCTCGATGTGAAAGACGCCCGGGAGCGAAGCCGCTACCAGCTTGCCGCCAACCTTGGCGCAACGCCCGACGGCGGCTACCGCATCTCCCTCGCTCCCGGCCTGATGCTCGATTACGAGACCTGGAACGTCGGTGCCGGCAACTACATCCAGTACAGCACCGCCGGGCTGATCATTCACAACTTCAGCATAGAAAACGGCGGGCAGTCGATTGCGGCAAACTCCCTTACGGAATCGCCCACGGCGCCCATCGACGTGCGCTTCACCAATTTCGACATCGCCACGATAAGCCGGATCGCGATGCAGGACTCGCTCCTGGCCGGCGGCCTGATCAACGGCAGCGCTCAGCTGCGCAACCCAACCGGAGCTCTGACGTTCACCTCGGACCTGCAGGTGAGCAACCTGAGCTATATGCAGGATACCATCGGCAATCTTAGCATGAAGGTGAACAATGAAACGGCGCAGACCCTCGCGGCCGACATCAGGCTCCTGGGCGACGGCAACGATATCCGCCTCAACGGCAGGTATATGCTGGCGGATAAATCCCTCGACATGAAGCTGGACCTGGCGAACGTATCGCTGGGCACGATCAAACCTTTCACAGCCGGACAGCTCAACGATGCTTCCGGAAGCCTCCGCGGCAGCATGGCCGTAAGCGGCACGGTCGACAAGCCGAATGTGAACGGCAGTATCCGCTTCGACAGCGCGTACGTCACCCCGACCCTGCTGGGAGAGCGTTTCGCACTGACCGATGAAGCCATCGATATAAATGCGACCGGCATTCACTTCAATCGCTTCACCATCGTCGACAGCTCCAATAACAATGCGGTGATCGACGGGGATATCCTGACCAGCGATTTCAAGGACTACCGCTTCGCGCTGAACATTACCGCCGACAATTTCCAGGCGGTCAATGCACGCCGCGGTCCTAACAAGCCGTTCTACGGACGGCTGAACCTGGATACGAAGACCCGCATCAACGGGTCCATGACCGCGCCGGATATCAATGCCTATGTGAAAATCAACAAGGGCACCGACTTCTCGTACGTGCTTCCGGCCAACGATCCCGAAATCCAGAGCAGGATGGGCGTGGTCGAGTTTGTCGATATGAGCGCTCCACAAGATGCCAGTGTATTCAACTATCCGCAGGATTCGATCACAAGGGCCGGCTCGCGAAACATGAATGTGACGGCGCAGATCCTGGCAGACAGCGCAGCGAACTTCCATATCGTCATCGACGAACGCAACGGGGACCAGATCAATATCCGCGGCGAGGCGGCGCTTGAAGCGGGAATAGACAAGAGCGGGAAGGTCAACCTCACCGGCACATACACCATGCAGGAAGGCTCTTATCTGCTTACGCTGAACTTTCTAAAGCGCCAGTTCTATATCAAGCCTGGCAGCACCATCACCTGGGATGGCGATCCGACGCAGGCAACGGTCGATATTACGGCGATCTATACGGCCAACACCGCGCCGATCGACCTGGTGGAACACCAGCTTGCCGGCCGCAGTCAGTACGAGATCAACCAATATAAGCAGCGGCTGCCCTTCAATGTGCTGCTCAATATGAAAGGCGAGCTGATGAAGCCCGTGATCAGCTTCGACATCGTGCTGCCGGAACGCGAGGCCAACAGGCTCAAGGATGTGGATGCTAAGCTGGCCCAGGTGCGGGCCGATGAAAGCGAGATGAACAAGCAGGTGTTCGCCCTGCTGCTGCTGGGACATTTCGTGGATGAAAACCCGCTGGAAAGCAACGGGACGCCGACCACGGCCGAGTCCTTCGCCCGGCAGAGCGCCAGCCGCATCCTTACAGACCAGCTGAACCGCCTGGCCGGGAACCTCATCCACGGCGTGGATGTCACCTTCGGCGTGAACAGCGGGAACGACTATTCCACCGGGGAGCTCGCCCAGCGCACCGATCTGACGGTGGGCCTTTCCAAGCGCCTGCTGAACGACCGGCTAAAAGTGAATGTAGGCAGCAGCTTCGGCGTGGAAGGCCCTACGGCGCCTAACCAGCAGGCCTCCAATATCGCCGGCGACGTATCCCTCGACTACCAGTTAAGCAAGGACGGGCGCTATGTGCTCCGCGCTTATCGCCAGAACAATTACGAAGGCCTGGTCGAAGGACAGGTGATAGAGACCGGCGCCACCTTCATCTTCCGGATCGACTACGACAGGTTCAACGAGTTTTTCCGCCGTCCTAAAAAAACAGCCAGGAAGATCAATTAGTATAATGAAGTATTTCCTCCGTCCGATCATTTTCAGTCCCTTGCTCCTGCTTGGCGCCTGCAGCGTCACGAAGCATCTGCCTCCCGGCGAAACGCTGTATGCGGGTCCCAAGGTCACGATCAGCGGCCCGGGCAAGAAGGAAAAAAATGCGCTTGCTTCCGATCTGAGCTCGCTGGTACGTCCGCTTCCGAACAAAAGCCTGCTCGGCTTCCGGTACAAGGTCTGGTTCTACTACCTGGCCGGCGAGCCCAGGGGCAAAGGGCTTCGCAAATATATCCGCGAGAAGCTCGGCGAAGAGCCCGTGCTGGCATCCCAGGTAAATATCGAAAAGAACCGGCAGGTCCTGCAGAACCGGCTGGAGAATAAGGGCTATTTCCGAGCCCGCACCACGGCCGATACGGTCACCAAAGGCCGCATGACCACAGCCCGCTTCGACGCGAACACAGGACCGCAGTACAAAATCAGGAACCTGAGCTGGCCTACGGACAGCAGCGAGGTAAGCCGGGAGATTCGCGCCGTTACCAAGCGCACCCTGCTCAAGCCCGGCGGCCCTTACGATCTGGACGTGATCAAAGCCGAGCGGACCCGCATCGACACCCGCCTCAAGAATCGTGGCTTCTACTTCTTCAATGGAGATTATATCATCGATCAGGTAGACACAACGGTGGGCGAAAACCAGGTGGATATGTATCTCCGGATCAAGCCCGGCACTCCGCTCGCCGACCTGGGCATCTACCGCATCAACGATATCTGGGTATACCCGACCTATTCCATAGAGAACGACTCTCTTCTCGGAGCCGCTCCCGCCGAGCCTTACAAGGATTTCTACGTCATCGACCCGGACCATAAGTTCAAGCCCCGGACCTTCGAACGGATGCTGATCTTCGATAAAGGCGACCGTTACAGCCGCCGCGATCACAATCAGAGCCTTAACCGGCTGGTCAGTCTCGGCACGTTCAAGTTCGTAAAGGCGAAGTTCGAAGAGGTCGATACTCCCGGTAATTACCTCGATCCCTACTACTTTCTGACGCCTCTACCTGCCAAATCCTATAAGCTGGAGCTGACCGGCCTGACCAAATCCAACAATGCGACCGGCTCCGAGCTGAGCGTCAACTGGACCCACCGTAATGCGTTCCGCGGTGCGGAGCAGCTGACAGCCGGCCTGTTCGGCGGCCTGGAAACCCAGGTTTACGGGGGCCAGTCGATCGCGATTACGCGATATGGCGTCGAAGGGAATCTATACTTTCCGAGAGTGCTGGCGCCGTTCCGCCTCAGCACCAAATCCGATTTCGTACCGCGGACCCGGATCAACCTGCGCTACGAGTTCTATAGCAGGAGCAATCAGTACACCCTGAACTCCTACGTCGGGTCCTACGGCTTTGTCTGGAAAACGAGGATCACCACCGAGCATCAGCTGAACATCCTGAACCTCAACTATGTTCAGCCGATAAATATCAAGCCTGAATTCCAGGTCGCGCTGGATACGGATATTACTCTCCGGCGCAGCATCGAGCCGCAGTTCATCCTGGGACCGAGCTATAATTTCAACTATAACTCGAACGCCCGTCCGAATGCGCGCCTGCACAACTTCTACTTCAATTTCAACTTTGAAGCTCCCGGGAATCTGCTTGCCTTGCTGACCGGCACCGAGTTCAACCGGGAGAAGCAGGGGACCGGGACTTTCCTGGGTACGCTGTTTTCCCAGTACGTGCGAGCGGAAGCCGACTTCCGGCATTATCTGCGCCTGGGCGACCAGAATCATAAGGCGAACATTCTTGCCACGCGATTTCTTGCCGGTTACGGGTTGCCTTTCGGGAACAGTCAGACACTGCCGTTTATCAAGGCCTTCTTCATCGGCGGCGTCAACGACCTGCGAGCCTTCCGGGCCCGGTCTCTGGGTCCCGGCCTGTATTACGTCCGCAACTCCATCACTGAGGGGCAACTGATTCCTGATCAACCCGGGGACATCAAGCTGCTGGCGAGCACGGAAGTGCGGGCAAAGCTCGTCTCCGTGCTTCACGGCGCCGTGTTTGTGGACGCCGGCAATATCTGGACGATCCATGAAGATCCGAGCCGCCCCGGCTCAAAGTTCGGCCCGGATTTCCTGAACCAGGTGGCTATCGGCGCAGGCGTTGGATTGCGCTTCGATATTTCGTTCCTGGTTGTCCGCGTGGACCTCGCGACGCCGATCCGGAAGCCTTATCTCAGCACCGGACCGGCATTTGTCTTTGATCAAATGGATTTCGGCAACCGGGACTGGCGCAGGGAGAATCTCATTCTGAATCTTGGGCTGGGCTATCCGTTCTAACCTCTTCGGGGTATCGAGTACCAGGTCAGCAAGTAGCAGGTATCAAGTATCAGGTATCAGGTATCAGGTACCGGGATCAGTTATCAGGCGGTCATATATGCGTCCGGTAGGGCAGCGGCGGTGTATGCCGGGCTGTAGGGAGGCGGGGTTTACGG
>JASLDA010000220.1 GCA_030151745.1 Chitinophagaceae bacterium
TGTCACCTCCATTGGAGGTGACACCTTGAATCCAGCGGCTCGTCCCGGTTGCAGCCGCGCATTGCGAGCGCAGCGAAGCAATTACCCGACCAGGTCGATATCGAAGTTCACCAGGTCGACGAACTCGGACATGCGGGCCGCAATCGCCTCCTTGGTCAGCTCCTGCAGGCGCTGCGGACCGAATTTCTCCACGCAGAAGGATGCCAGGGCGGATCCGTAGATGATGGCGGTCTTCATGTTCTCGAAGGAGATATCCTTGGTACGCGCGATATGGCCGATGAAGCCGCCCGCGAACGTATCGCCGGCCCCGGTCGGATCGAAAACGTCCTCCAGGGGCAGGGCAGGCGCGAAGAACACGTGTTTGCCGTGGAAGAGCAGGGCGCCGTGCTCGCCTTTCTTTATTATAAGATATTTCGGACCCATAGCCTGGATCTTGAGAGCCGCCTTAGGCAGGGAGTATTCCCCGCTCAGCTGCCGGGCTTCCGCGTCGTTCACCATCAGCACGTCCACCATGCCCAATGCTTCCTTCAGCTTGTCCATCGCCACTTCCATCCAGAAATTCATCGTGTCCAGCACGATGAGCTTCGGGCGCTTCTTCAGCTGGTTGATGACGCTGATCTGGACATCGGGGCTGAGATTGCCGAGCATCAGGAACTCGCAGTCCTGGTAGCTTTCCGGGAGCCGGGGATCGAACTGTGCGAGGACATTCAGGTCCGTGACCAGGGTGTCGCGGGTATTCATGTCCATATGATAGCGGCCGCTCCAGAAAAAGCTCTTGCCGTCCGGCACCACTTCCACTCCGTCGAAATCCACTCCCCTGGCCTTGAGCGCATCGATCTCCGCCTGCGGGAAATCCCCGCCGATGATCGATACCTGCCGGATGGGTTGGTAGAAGTTGGATGCCGACCAGGCAACGTACGTGGCGCTGCCGCCGATGATGCGGTCAACTTTACCGAATGGAGTTTCCAGGGCGTCAAAGGCCATGGTGCCTACTGCTAACAAAGACATTGATTGGATTTTAGATTTTAGATTGAAGATTTTAGATTGGATGGATCGGGCCGGAGACTTTGGATTGAAGATCTAAGATTGCAGATTGATCGGCTACGATTCAGAGCCGTAAAGGCTGTATCGTTTCCCAACACCAATCTTAAATCTTAGATCTTAAATCTTAGATTCCCTTGAACTCGGGCTTCCGCTTTTCCAGGAAGGCCTGCACGCCTTCGGCGAAGTCCGCCGTAGCCCCGGCTTCGGCCTGTAGCTCCATCTCGCGTTCCAGCTGCTGCTCGAGCGTGTTGGAGAAGGATTCGTTGATCAGCTGCTTCGTGAGCCAGAATGCCCTGGTGGCGCCCCGGGCGAGGGTCTCTGCCACGCTCTGCCAGGCATGCGGGAACTGCTCATCGTCGTACACCCGGTAGACGAGGCCCATCTGCACCGCCTCTTCCGCCGTGATCTTGTCGCCGGTGAGGGTCAGGGCCAGGGCGCGCTGCGTGCCGATCATCCGGGGCAGGAAGAAGGTGCCGCCGCTGTCGGGGATCAGGGAAATCTTGCTGAAAGCCTGGATGAATGTCGCGCCCCGGGCTGCCAGCACGATGTCTGCCGCGAGAGCTATATTGGCTCCGGCTCCGGCGGCGACCCCGTTCACGGCGGCTATAACGGGCTTTTCCAGGTTCCGCATTTTAAGGATCGTCTTGTTATAGTGTTCGGCGACCAGCTTGCGGAAATCCAGGGTCTTCACATCCGAGGCCTCCGCCAGATCCTGGCCTGCGCAGAAGCCCTTTCCGGCGCCGGTAAGCACCACGCAGCGCACGCTGTCGTCCGCGGCACAGGCATCCAGCGCGTCCTGCAGGGCCAGCGCCATTTCCCGGTTGAAGCTGTTGTATTTCTCCGGCCGGTTCAGCGAAAGCACGCGCACCGATCCGATGTCGTTCGTCAGAATTGTCGTTGACATGAGTGAATGGATTGAGAATGTGGATTATTGAGCCGGGACCAGCTGCGCGTCAAGGATCCGCTCGCCGTCTGTTGTGCCCGGAGCAAGCGAGACCGCGATATGCGCGGCCGTCAGCAGCTCCGGCGCCTGCCCGGGCCATTCCACGAAGCAGAGGGCATGGTCCGCGCTCAGGGCGTCTTCCATGCCGGCGTTAACGGCCTCGTCGGCATCCCGGAGCCGGTACCAGTCCATATGGAGGATGCGGTCCGCCCCTGGTTCCGCGGGCAGCGCATATTCATTGATCAGGGCGAACGTAGGCGAGCTCACCGGATCGGTAACGCCGAGGTGATCGCAAAGCGCATGGATAAAGGTGGTCTTCCCCGCGCCGAGCCCGCCCGAAAAGCAGAGTATCCGTTGCGGCCGCGACCAGCTCCAGAATTCCGCAGCAGCAGCGCGGATGCTGTCGAGGTCAAAACGCAGTTGAAGGCGATCGGGAACCATGCGGCGAAGGTAAGGCGGGCGGCAGCGCAAATCCGGTTTTGCATTGTTCCGGGGAGGCTCTAACAAAATGTAAAAAATGCCGGTCTGAAGCTTATACGCCGCTTACTGGACCGCACCGGCCGCAATCTTGACACTGCGATGCCGCTATTCAGGGTAACTTTAGCAGCGTTGCACGATTATGAAAAAGTTTTTTATATTGTCTGTCCTGCTCGGCAGCCTCACCGCGGCTTCTGCTCAGGATATCAATGGCATCTGGCACCAGGCCTCCCCGGCCCTGATCTATGAGCTCGGCGCCCCCCAGCTCTCCAGCGATAGCTTCACAGCTTACAGCGTATCGGAATCCGGCCTGCAGGCCTTCCTGGCCACGGCCCCGACCGATCCCTCTCAGGGCATCAGCATGGCTCTTCCCGCCCCCGACGGCACTTACCGCAATTTCCGCGTCTGGGCTACGCCCATCATGGCGCCGGAGCTCGCCGCGAAATATCCCGGCATCAAGACGTATACGGCAGAGCTGATCGGCAATGCACGCGTGACGGCGAAGATAGACTACACGTCCTACGGCTTCCACGCGATGGTTTTCGACGGCGCGAACACATACCTGATCAATCCCTACGGCAGCCGGCCTTTCGGCTATTATACCGCCAGCTACAAGCGGGATATCACCCGGGCCGGAGGCCAGTACATGAGCTGCGGAGTCGGCGATCAGATGGAGGAGCTGCCCAAGAAGGAAGAGCTCGCCGCGCGGGTGCTCAACGGCTCTACCCGGAAGATCTACCGCCTGGCCGTCAGCTGCACGGGCGAGTATGCCGTCGCCGTCGACGGGCCGACCCCGACCAAGACGGGCGTGCTTTCCAAAATGGTCACCACCGTTAACCGCGTGAACGGCGTCTACCAGCGCGAGCTCGCCGTATCCCTGGTGCTTGTCGCCAACAACGATACCCTGATCTTCCTGGACGGAACTACCGATCCGTTCACAAATAACAGCAGTAGCAAT
>JASLDA010000231.1 GCA_030151745.1 Chitinophagaceae bacterium
GCCGTAACCGGAGTACATATGCAGGATCATCGGGTCGAAATCGCCGGCATCGTAGGCCGCTTTCATCAGCGGCACGTAGTACTGCATGACGAAGTTCGTATCGGCCGGATCGTAGCTGAGCTTTTCCAGGATGGCATGCAGGGTGTTGACGGTCGCGTCCCCCTGCAGCACCGACCTGAATTTATACTGTGCGTTGAGCGCAAGCTTGGAGTTGAGGATCTCGCAGGCTTCTTCAAACGCCGGATCGGCCGCTTTCGGATCCCGCTTCCGCCAGCGATCGACCACCTCGTCCGTTTGCCGCTGGATAGCGCTCTGCAGGTTGATGGCCATAAACGCCAGGCTTCGGTCGCCCGCCGTGAAAAGGCTGTAGCAAAGCGCCAGGTAAGCTTCGACCGGGCGCCCCTGGGCCAGCAGGCAGGTACCGATATTGAAATGCGTCCTGAAATGGGCCGGAGCCAGCATTGCGGAACGGCGCAGGCAGTAAAGCGCGGAGTCGTAATTTTTCCGCAGTACATACGATGCTCCGCGTTCGTACCAGGGCTGGTAGCTGAAAGGATCGAGCTTCGAGAGCGAATCGTAGCAGCGGAATGCTGCCTCGTGCTTGCCAATATAATCGAGCGCGTGGCCCTGCAGCAGCAGGAATTCCCGGCGCTCGGGATTCCCGGGAAGCGCCAGGCCGGCCTCGCAGATCTTGAAACATTCCTCCCAGGCGCTGTCGGCCAGCGCGCTCAGCGCCTGCTCGCGCAAGGCCGGAACATAGTTCGTATCTCCCTCCGGGATCTGCCGGTACCATTTCAGCGCCCCTTTGTAATCCCCCTTGTCGTGGCAGCGGATTCCCTCCTGCAGCAAGGTCCGGGAATCGGCCAGCGTATCGGGAACGGCAGCGGCGGACCGGGACAGCACGCCCAGCACGAGCAGGCATGCATGGGCCAGGGCTATCAGGTTGATTTTCATCGCAGGATTTACCCCGTCAAAATACTTCAGCAACTTGAATTTCCCCATGCACAAGCCCCGGTTTACATAATAAATTTACGCATTGCGCAAAATACATTATGCCATAAACCGGATTTTCATGCGGCGTTCCGCGCTGTGGATCGAGGGGCTAAACGTAGCGGTCAGGGCACCTTGCTCAGGACTATCGACTCGCGGTATTCGCCGCGGAGGCCTTCTACCAGCCGGTTATGGGCTGCAAACTTTGCCGGCGGGATCTGAAGCGCATTCAGCTGGATATCCTTCAGCAGCAGGATGCGGTTTCCCTGGCGGAGATAGCGGAAGCTATAGCTCCAGAGGCCTGGCTCCTCGTCCTTCTTATCGGCCGGGAGATAGGAGACATGCTGCCCCGGGGGGATTTCGAGGCTCACGACCTGGTGCAGCTCCCTGCGGTAGTCGAAATCGAGCGGCACGTTACGCTGTGCTGCGTCGACGTAGAGACTTTCAAAGTCGCGCTCCAGGTTCAGGTTCACGAATGTCTCGCCCCCGGCTTCGCGCACGTAGTCCGGCAGCTTCATCTCCGACCGGATGCTGCAGCTCCGGCGCTCGTCGCTGCCGGGGATGAATTTCGCGTTCTGACTTACAAACTGGTCGCTGCCGCGGCTGACGAGCCGGCGGAGGAATTTCTCACGGTCGTTGCCGCTGCTGTACTGCATCAATCCCGCGGCATTCCATGCGTCATAGCCGGTAAAGTGGCTGGCGATCGTCCCTTCCAGCCCCTGCCCCACGATCCTCAGGATCGTGGTATCGCGGTTCTGGTTCATCGCAGCCTCCGCCACCGGGGTAACGACCACCTCGTATTTCTTATCGTCCAGGCTGATCAGCGCCTCCTTGCCCTGGATGGCCGCGGGCGGATTGCCGAACGGAATGCTGCGGTCGGTGCCGTCCATATATACCCATTTGCCCCCGATGCGGGTCATGCAGATCATATGATTGTTGTTCACCGGCGAAGGCACCTCGTCGTACCGGTAATCCAGGTCCCGGGTGCCTATCCAGGCGAAGTGTGCGTCCAGCCCGGCTTTGCGCGACATCGCCACCAGCACGCTGGTCATGTCCTTGCAATCCCCGAAGCGGCGCGAGCAGACCATGGCCGCCGGCCGGGGAATGAAGCCGCCGAGGCTGTCTTCGTAGGCTACGTAGCGCATATGATCCTGCACCCAGCGGTAGATGGCCGCAGCTTTGGAGCGCTCGTCGGTGCGGCCTTTCAGCAGGCTGTCCACGATGGCGCTCATCTCGGCGTCCGCCTTGCCGTCCACATCGCGTATGAAGCCGTAGTAGAAGCGGTACAGATCGTCGACATCCGAAAGTACGCGGCGCGGCCCCTCGCCGGACTCGTACTCCTTGACATAGATCGCCACGTGCGGTATCGTGGAATTGCTGGACGGCGCCTTTTCGAAGCGGCGGAAGGCCGGCAGGCTGTCGGCTTCCCAGATATACCGCACCTCGTTCCGGCCTTCCTCCTTGCGGAAATGAATCTTGTCCGTATTCGTGCCTTTCAGCACATAGCCCAGCCGGAGGCCCTTCGGGGCGCTCACCGTAAAGCTCGCGTGCGCCACCGGGAGATAGGACTGAAAATAAAAGGGCAGCAGGAAATGCACGTCGCGATGCTCCAGGGTATAGCTCAGGCGGGTCTTGGCAAAGCGGCTCAGGTTGGTGTAGCTGACCCGGGTCTGCTTCGTGTCGTTGTAGAAAATATTTTCGTCGCTGCTGTGCGTCGTGCGGATATTATTGGTCCGGATCGTCTTGTAACGATCGCCGGAGGGACTGAGCGTAGCCGCTTCCATGCTCTGCAGCCGGTGATGGAAGCCGTGATACAGCTCGTCCGTATTGTGAATGCTGGTAGCGCGGTCGGTCAGCAGCAGAGTCTCGCGGAGCATGTCGCTGCTGCCCGTCAGCACCCCCTTGTTAAGGCTGAGCTTCAGGTGTTCGGAATGATTGAGCAGGATCGCATTCTCATTCGGATAACGGCCGGCCAGCGCTGAAATTTCCGGGGACTGCGCGAAGGAGAAGGGGCCGGTCAGCAGCAGAGCGGCGCAGAGCAGACGAAGCAGGCGAACAGACATGATAGGAGGCTTTTGCCTCAGGAGGGTTAAACAGGCAGAAAAGGTACGAAATTCCCGAAGGCGGGCGCCCGGCCGTTCAAGGTGTCACCTCCAATGGAGGTGACACCTTGAAC
>JASLDA010000246.1 GCA_030151745.1 Chitinophagaceae bacterium
CCCGGCGCATCAGTATCCGGCCGGTAGCATCGCTGAGCTCCACCACGGCATTGGCCTGGCGCAGACCTGAAATCCGGATCGCCATCTCGCGGTCGTGCGCAGGATTCGGCGCGATGATCACGCTGACCCCGGCCGGAGCCAGGGTAGAGACACCTGTAGCAGGCGGCACCACAGGCTTGGGGATCACGTTCACGACGAAGGTGTCCTGTACGCAGCCGTAGAAGTCGGTCACGTAATAAGTCGTCGTATCGACCGGGGAGACCGTCACGGTCTTGCCGCGCTTCGAGGTGTCGCTCCAGATATAGTTGCTGTTGAAGCCGGCCGTCAGCGCTACGCTGTCGCCTTCGTCGATAGTGTACGTACGGCTGAAGTTGGTGTTCTTCATCATCGTGAAGCGGTCGCGGATCTGGCCGTCAGCGCAGATCCACTTTGCGTCGAGGCGGTTGCCGCGCACCTCGAGCATCATCGCTCCGCCGTTGGTCGCATTGGAATATGCAGCGAGCGCGTTATGCGGATAGCCCGCCTGGGAGCCGCCAAGCTGGCCGGCAGAGCCGGAGACCACGTAAACGGTACCATTGAGCATCCGCACGGAGTCCTTCATGTAAGGGCAGGAGTTATCGCTGGTATCGTAGCGGCCGCTGGACTGGCTGAGGTTGTGTACGGTGGAATCGAACGTCGACTCCTTGCCGTAGTGGCCCATCATGAGGCGGCTGCGCTCGTAGTCGTGGCTGTGACCGCAGAGAATGAGGTCGACGCCTTCGCGCTCCAGGATGCGGATGAAGTTCTCGCGGATCTTGACCAGCTCCGTCTCGTTATCCGAGTTGTGCGAGCCCATGGTATACGGCGGATGGTGCCAGTAGGCCACGACCCAGCCCTTGTTCTTGTTGGCGGCGAGGTCGGCCTTGATCCATTTCACCTGGGCACCGAGCGTGTCATAAAGACGGGTAGTGCCCGTGTCTTCCTGGCCGTACGAGTCCAAGGAAAGGAAGTGGATATTCCCCTGGTCGAAGGAGTAATATGCCTGGTTATGAGAAGGGAGGCCACCTGCTTCTCCCTGGGTCGGCATCGAGAAAAGGCTGTAGTAGGGAACGGCGTGATCCACCTGGCGGGCGCTGCTGCCGTTGCTGTAGTCGTGGTTGCCCGGAGCCGGGTAGAGCGGATTCTGCTTCAGGAAGCGGTCGCGGTAGATATTGAAGAACTCGGCCTGGAATTCGGCGTCGGTACCGGAGGAATAGGCGTTGTCGCCGAGCAGGATCCAGCTGTCCATGTATTCCTTGCCTAGGTAGTTGATCACCTGATCGCGAACATTCTTCTGGTTCGTGGAATTATTGCCGCAGTCGCCGATCACGCCGATGCGGATCAGCGCGGTATCGCCCGCTACGCGGCTGGTCACAAAGTAGTTCGCGCTGTCTGCCTGCAGGGTATCGGCAAGGTTCTCGATGCTGTACCAGTACTTCGTATGCGGCTTCAGGTTGCGCAGCACGAGCTCGTGCTCGGTGATCTTCTGGCTGTCGGTGATCACGCTGTCGAGGCGGTTCGGCGCAAGGCCCCAGCGGACGCGACTTTCAGTGACCATATCCGTACGCCAGCGGACGTGGATGCTGTTGGTGGTTGCGGCCATCAGATACGGACCACGGATAATGGAAGGGTTGGGGAGCTCCCGCATTTCCAGGTCCAGGGCCAGGTCGGAGCTGGAGCTGTCGCGCTGGTGCAGTTCCACTGCGATGACGTTCAGCCCGGTTTTCAGGTAGCGCTTATGGAAATGATAGGTATAGTACGTAGTCTCGTCGGTACCGCTGACAATCGTCGAGGATGTAGTCTTGTAGTTGATCGCTCCAGCGGGCATATTGGTGCGTACCACCTCGGAATCGTTGACATAGATGACCGCGCCGTCGTCGCGGAGCACGTTGATCTCGATGCTGTCGCCCAGCGCGGCAACAGAGGGGACGTTGAAGTGCTTACGGAAGTAGTAAGTGATGTACTTGTTGGCAGGGTTGCCGTAATCCAGGATCGTGACGGCGTTGTCGTCATAGCCCAGCTTGCCCGGCCCGCGGCTCCAGAGCGTATCGTTGAACGTGATCTCCTTCCATTTAGTGGCGTCCTGGCTGGTACCGTCGTCCAGGTATTTCCATTCGTCGCCCTTATTGACGGGCAGGTTGCCTACGAGGGGCATGCCGGGAGCAGCGGTGGTGTATTGCACGATGAGCCTGGGCGCATATGCGGCATTGCCTTCATAGGCGTAGGCGTTACGGACGCCGGTGCCGCTGAAAAGGAAGGCCATGGCATTGCCGCTGACCCAGCCGCTGCGGTTCACGATAGCCTGGACGATCGCCTTCAGGTCCGGGGTGCGCTGATCCGCGCCCGCCGTGCCGCCGGCAGTGGTTCCCCAGGTGGAGCTGGTGGAGCCCGGCCAGCTCACTGCCTGGACCGTCGCGGTGCGATTCGTGACGTTCTTGGCGGAGGTATCGAAGATCGGCGCGTTGTCGATATCCTGGGCGGCAATCGTGATCGCCCCGGATATTGCATTCTTGTCGCCCTTGGTAGTAAACTGAATAAAGGCATGCTGGATGGTAGCTCCTTTCGGGATTCCCAGGTTGGTGAAGCGTACACCGATATCCTGGCTGGTGGATCCGTCTACCATCAGCTCCAGGTCGGAACTGTTCATGTACATGGTCCCTGCGGAGCCCTGCTGCTCGACGTCGTCGTCGCCCTGGGTCACGGCCCGCACGAATGTGACATTCGACTGCGCCGCGGCGGTATGGGCCAGGCCGCCGGCTGCAAGCAGCAATAGCAGCAGCTTCTTTGCGCGCTTGATAGTGGATACGTTTTTCATTGCGCGAAGGGATGAAAGCTGTGTTATCAGGTCCTTGAGCCCAGGTTAACGAATCATTGCATTTCAGTTAACACATGGACAGTTAATCAATTAACTGGGGATGACCGGTCTGTCAGTGCCTCCAGAAACGCGATCACATCCCGCTGCTCGGCTTTGCTGAGACCCAGCGGCCGATCGGACAAGGTCTGCATCTCCACTTTCAGGCCGAGGCCCCGCCCCCCTCCTTTGTTATAGAAATCGAGAACCTCTTCCAGCGACCTGAAAACCCCGTTGTGCATGTACGGCGCCGTTACCGCGGCATTCCGGACGCTGGGGGTTTTAAATGCGCCGTTATTGAAGGCGATCGGGAAGAAACGGTAGCGGCCGCTGTCGGTATCCAGCTGCCAGCGCCTTTTGCCCAATCTCTTCGGCACGCCGATAACCTCGAGCTCGGAAATCTCGTAATACGGCGGCAGCAGCCCGTTGAACAGGGGCGCGAAATGACAGGTCCCGCATTGGGCCTTGCCCATGAACAAGTTGAAGCCCCGTCTGGCGGCGGGCCTCATCGCCGCGTCGTCCCCGGCTATAGCCTTGTCGAATGGCGAGTTGAAGGGACGCAGGCTGCCTTCATAGGTAGCCAGCGCCGTGGCCAGCATTCGGGCCCCGACCCGCGGTGAATCCGGCCAGACTTCGCGGAAGCGCCGGCGATATGCAGGCATGGCGTCGAGGCGCCGGGCAATGCTGTCGGGATCTGCGCTCATCTCAACGGGACTCCGCAATACGGCATAGATCTGGTCTTCGAGGCTGGTGACCCGGCCGTCATAAAACTGGCTGCGCTGGAACGCTGCATAATAGAGCGTAGGCGCATTGCGCAATACCGTGTGCCGGCCATCCAGCGCGGTGCTTTTTACGAGCCCGTCCGTGAAGTACGCCCCGGGCTTATGGCAGCCGGCGCAGCTCTTCGTGCCATTGCCGGAAAGCGATGGGTCGTTGAACAGCGTCCGCCCCAGCGCGATCAGCGAATCCCCGATTCCCGGCGCGGGAGTGCTGCGGAAAGCGTCGAGATCGAAGGCATCCGGGCTGAACAGGTGCTCCGCCGCGTGATTGAGAGCCGGATGCGTATTCTGCTCCCGGCCCGAAAAGCGGATAAAATCACGCAGTGCGGTCTGCAGGTGCAGGGCATGCCTGCGCAGAAAGGCGAATCGGTCGAAAGCGTCAAATCCGGGCGCTTCCTGCAGCGCGCCGATCGCCCCGTCCAGCGCCCGTTTCAGCCGGTCGGCCTCGGATCCGGGCAGCTCCGTAAGCAGGGGCAGCAACTCGCTGCGCATCGCATCCAGGGCGACGGCCGATTCCCCGATACCGCTTTTCAGGCCGGGAGCGTCGTAGCCCGTGATGCCGAGCGTTATGATGCGCACCAGCTCAAGGCGATCCGCTTCCAGGATGGCGGCGTCTGTTGCATGGAAGCCGTAAAGCATGCCGGGAATATCCGCCGCGGTGGCCCGGAGCACTTCGGCCTGGTCTGCGAGCTCCTGGCGATGCCCGGCCGCATCCGGCTCCAGGAGCAGGCTTTCGATATACTGCAGGCCTACCGGAGCCTGGTACTCCATATAGGGCTCCTCCACTTCGAAGACCGGAGCCCGGTTATACAGATTGACCGGATATTCGAAGAAGAATTCCATGAAGGCCTCTATACGCTTGTAGGCCAGGCGGCTCTGCCGCAGGCTTTCAAGCGCCTTGCGCCGCGTCAGGCTGTCGCCCGGGCGCAGGGCCTCGAGATCGGCTTTGAGCGTCGCGAGCGTTGCCGCGAAGGCCGCAGCCTCCCGCCGGAAGCGGGATGTCGCGGCCCGGGCAAAGGCATCCGGCTCGTTGCGCAGCGATGAACCTGTTATCCAAACCGCCCCTGCAAACAGCAGCCCCGAGATCCAGCGCTTCATGGCGGCAAAAATACCGGCGGGTAAAATCAGCGGTTCGCCGGTAACAGAGATTTAATAAGGCCCTGCAGGCCCGTGACGGGAATAGGACACTGCCCGCTTTGCCCGGCAGGCAATACAGACAATGCGGAGCCGTTATCCGGGGTCGTCCTATTCAGGTTTACCGACCGGCAATCCCTGGAATGCCGCATACCGCAGTATTCTCGCGAGGATATAGCGTTTCAGATACGTCTCGCTCACGAAAACGCTGGAGTAGTTTTCGAAACGCTCGCACTGGACGCCGAGATAGAAGCAATACAATGCAATGCCCAGCGCCGGCAGCGCATCCCGCTCCGCGGCGGAAAGCGGCCGCACCTGCTCATACCCTGCCAGAAACGCGGCAGCGTTCTGCGCATACGCTTCCGGGTTCAGGAAATGCAGCTGCAAGAGGTAATATGCCGGATCCAGCGCCAGTGCGCCGTTCCCGCAGAAGTCGAAGTCGAACAAGGTGACGGTGCCGTTCTTATCCACGTTCAGGTTATCAAACCAGATATCCAGATGCACGATGCCTTTCGGAAGCTGCTGCAGCGCCGGTTCCAGCACCGGCCGTAAGCCTTCAAGCAAGGCGGCCAGCTGCAGCAGCTCGCTGCTGTCCGGCGGAAGGAACTCCCCGAGCTGCTGCAGTCCTTGCAGGACGAGCTCGTTATACGAATAGGTCCTGCGCCGCAGGGCGGGCAAAGTTGCGGAGGCCCGGTGCATACGGGCCATAAGCATTCCCGTGCTGCGATGCGTAGCGATCCCGTTGTCGATGATCTTCTCTCCCGGTGCATAGCTGAAGAGCACGGCATAGCGCGGGCCTTCCGGAGCCTGCAGGAGCTGCAGCCGTTTCCCTCCCGCATCGGGCAAGGCATACGAAACGGACAAGCCCGCCTCGCGAAGCTGATCCAATAGCCCGAGCTCTTCGCGGATCTCGGTTTCGCTGCGCCAGCCCAGGCTGTAGATGCGCAGGACGAAGCGCTGGCTTCCCACCGTCACCAGGTAGCTGTGGTTGATACCGGCGCGCAGCAGCCTGCATTGCGGAGGGGTTTCGAATGCATAGGTCTCGCCCAGGAAATCGGCGAGGGCCGGCGCAGAAAGGATGGTGCTGGAAACGGGGAACATGGCGATAACTGGTAAAAGTCGATACTCTAGCCCTCATGCGCAAGGAACTTGTATTGAAATAAAAAGGCTGCACCAAGCAAGATCGCAGTCGGCCCTTCACACCAGGTCGAAGGCCCGTGCGTAGCGATGCAGCTCTTCCTGCGTACGGATGCTGAGTTTGCGCCGGATATTCTTGCGGTGGGTATGCACCGTGTGAATGCTGATGTTGAGCGCCGTGGCAATTTCCTGCGAGTGGCAGCCCAGCGCCATGAGCCTCAGTACGTCGCGCTCACGGGCTCCCAGGCCCTGGAAGCTGCGGCCGTTTCCCCGGATGAACGTGAGTTCGTCCAGCAGCCGGTCGACCTTATGCGTGATATGCAGCTCCGCGGATATGTGCTGAGCCAGGGTAAGCATGGCCAGGGGCTTACCGGCTTCATCCTGCAGGAAGATACGCGTAGCGCTCAGGTACCATTGCCAGTCGGCCCGGCCTGCAAGACGGACCTGCTGGAAAAAGGTATAAGACTCGGCCGGGTC
>JASLDA010000264.1 GCA_030151745.1 Chitinophagaceae bacterium
ATTGCGTCCAGTGCCAGGGGAGTGGTCTTGATGTTTTCCAGGCCTCTCTTTGCAGCTTCTTTTTCCCACTCTTCGGAGTAGCCGTCGCCTTCAAACAGGATACGCTCAGACTCAACGATGTATTTACGCAGGGTCTGCATGATAGCGATCTCTTTCTTCTCGCCTTTTTCGATCAGGCCGTCTACTTCGGCTTTGAATTCCTTCAGAGTCTGCGCGACGATGGTGTTCAGCACGGTCATCGGCGCGGCGCAGTTGGCGGAGGAGCCTACGGCGCGGAACTCGAACTTGTTGCCGGTGAACGCGAAGGGAGAGGTGCGGTTGCGGTCTGTATTGTCCATCAGCAGCTCGGGGATCTGCTTGTGGATATCGAGCTTCAGGATGGCTTCGTCCTGCTCGTTGAATTTATCCTTCACGCGCTCTTCCACTTCGTCCAGCACCTTGCTGAGGTAGGAGCCGAGGTACGCGGAGATGATCGCCGGGGGCGCTTCGTTGGCTCCCAGGCGGTGATCGTTGCCGGCGGAGGCGATAGCGGCGCGGAGCAGATCGGCGTGGTCATGCACGGCCTTGATCGTGTTCACGAAGAAGGTCAGGAACATGAGGTTGGTGCGCGGGGTCTTGCCCGGGGCAAGCAGGTTCACGCCGGTGTCGGTAGCGAGGCTCCAGTTGTTGTGCTTGCCGGAGCCGTTCACGCCTGCGAAAGGCTTTTCATGAAGCAGCACCTTCAGCTTGTGGCGCTTGGCCACGCGGGCCATGATGTCCATCAGCAGGGAATTGTGGTCTACTGCGATGTTCACCTCTTCGAAGATCGGCGCGCATTCGAACTGGCCCGGGGCTACTTCGTTGTGACGGGTGCGCAGGGGAATGCCCAGCTTGTACGATTCCTGCTCGAAGTCCTGCATGAACTCGAACACGCGCTCGGGGATAGACCCGAAATAGTGGTCTTCGAGCTGCTGGCCCTTGGCCGGAGAGTGGCCGAGCAGGGTCCGGCCGCACATCAGCAGGTCCGGGCGGGCATTGGCAAGGGCTTCGTCAACCACGAAGTATTCCTGCTCCCAGCCGAGCGTGACGGTTACCTTGGTGACGTTCTTGTCGAAGTATTGGCATACATCCACGGCGGCCTTGTTCAGGACGGCGATGCTCTTCAGCAGCGGGGCCTTGTGGTCGAGGCTTTCGCCGGAATAGGCGATGAAGATGGTCGGGATGCACAGGGTCTTGCCGAAGCCGGTCTCCATGATGAAGGCCGGTGAGCTCGGATCCCAGGCTGTATAGCCGCGGGCCTCGAAGGTGGCGCGGATGCCGCCGTTGGGGAAGGAGCTCGCGTCCGGCTCCTGCTGGATCAGCGCATCGCCGTCGAACAGCTCGATGGCAGTTCCGTCGCTCTTGATGGTGAAGAAGGAATCGTGCTTCTCGGCGGTGGTGCCGGTCAGGGGCTGGAACCAGTGCGTGAAGTGCGTCACGCCCTTCTCCTCGGCCCAGGCCTTCATGCCGGAGGCGATCTGGTCGGCCATGCGGCGGTCGAGCTTGGCGGCGTTCTTCACGGAATTCATCAGGCTCTTGTAAGCCTCGTCGGAAAGCCACTCGCGCATGGCGCGGGCGTTGAATACGTTGCCGGCAAAGAAGGTCGTTACCTTCTTGCCGTTGTAATGGGAGATCTTCTTCTCCTCGGCGTTGAGCTCCTGCAGGGCGGGAAAGCGGGATGACATAATTATATTTCGTTGGCTGGTGGACTCGTTAGCTTGGCGTGCTGCAATACCGGGGGCTGTTCGTTCTTATGGCCTTCTGCATCAAGCCTAAAGAAAGCCCGGCAAGATGCTGAATATTATGTGAGAAGTATAAAAACTAACGTCTGAACCCTGAAATTTGCGGTAGAAAACTAAATTCTCCCACAAAGTTGCGCATTTTTTCAGCGAAAAGGCAAAATTTCAGCTGTTAACGCAAAAATAATCCACATTGCATCTAAATGTTATTCGTTTGTGGCCGGCCGATCTTTAATTAATAAAGCCAGCGCGAAATCCCGGTGCAGGCTGCAGCGGACTGTAAGCTCGTTCCCGAAGCAATGCATGTGAACGGGGAGCTCGGGAATGGCGCCCTCGCGGATCTCGGCGCCGATCGCGTGGATCGGCATATCGCGGATAAAATCGTTCCCGCGGCGGCCATACCATTTATACACGGCTTCCTTGGCGCTCCAGGCGAGCGTCAGCATGCGGTCGTCCGGGAAGAGGGGCTGCTCCTTCGGGGAGAGGAACATGTAAGCGATCTCGGCGATATTGGCTTTCCAGACCTGGAGATCGATGCCGCATTCATCCCAGTCGGAAATGACGACGGCCACGTAAGGGTAGGAATGCGAGATGCTGAAGAAGTACTGATCGTCTGGAAGCCTGGGCTTGTCGTGCATATCCGCCGCGATATGCAGCAGGGGAAAATCGTCCCGGAGGTGATGCAGCAGGAACCGGCCGCAGAGATGCTCAAGCCGCTTCCGCGGATGCCGGATACGCTCCGGCGCGGGCCCGACGATCTTGCTGAAAAAGGCTTCGTCCTCGTCGATATGCCAGATGGCAGCCAGGCTTTGCGGGGTGGGGGACCATTCGTGGTAGAGCATGGAATGCAAAATGCAACATTTCGAAATTCAAAACCCGGAAGGGGCAAGTCCCGGGATAGCATGAAATTCAAATCTCGACATCTATATTTACGATATGCGCCGGTTTGCCTGCTGCCGGCGGCGCATGGCATCGATTTCCGGGAAGGGTATTGAGCGCCCGGGCTCCGGGGCCATCCTTACG
>JASLDA010000281.1 GCA_030151745.1 Chitinophagaceae bacterium
CTCCTGGAACTCGTCCTCCATGTTCCGCGGCTCGAGCATATTCGCGCGGATGAAGTCGTCGAGGTTATCCAGCACCTTGATGCCGACGGTATGGTTGAACAGCTGCAGGGCCTGCATGCTTTGCATGCCGAGCACATCCACGAGGCGCTGCGCATAGCGGCTGGCGGCATCGAACCATTCTATCTGCCGGCGCGCGCCCTTGTTGAAGCGAAGATCCAGGGCCTTTTTCCAGTTGCCGCCCAGGTCGAAGGGCAGGAAGTCGCTCTCGATCGTAAGGGCCTTATGAGCCAGGCCGAAATAGCGGCGTAGCTCCGAGCCCGCGAAATGCCGTACCTGGAACAGGGTCACTTCCTGCTCCATCTCGTTCGAGAAATGCGCGAGCAGGATGGAGTAGGCTTTGTCCTTTTCCTCGCGCAGGTACTCGGTGCGCGTCGTGTCGGTCGCTTCGTGGTTCTTATGTCCGAAGCCGCCGAGCAGGTAGCTCTCCTCGGTACGATCGTCCTTGCGTTTGGTGCCGCTGCTCTGGTTGTAGAAGCGGTGGCGTTTTTCCGGCACCATCAATGTCAGCAGGGCGTCTACGATGGTGGTCTTGCCGGAGGCGTTCGCCCCGGTGAGCAGGCTGGTTTCGCCGCCGGGGCGCAGGGTATAGATTTCCTGGTCGAAGGTTCCCCAGTTGAGGACCTGCATGTACTGGAGCCGGAAGCCGCTCTTCTGGTTATCGGTGCTGAATACGTTAAGCTGCATGCGCTACTGGGCTCAGTTGGATTGGGAGGGGAGAATATCTGTAGAGTCTGGTGTGACGATCGGGGCCTGCACGGGGTCGGGGTTCGCCCGGCCTGCGTCGCGCAGCTGTCCGATGAAGTCTTCGAGCACTTCGGCGTTTACGCGGGCCTTGATGAGCTTACGGATGCGGAAGCGCTCTTCGTCCGCGCTTTCATGCGGTTCAGTAAGCTCGAGGAAGCCGTATTCCGCCATCTTGTCGATGAGACGGTCGATGTCTTTCATGAAGCGCACCCGGCTGGCGCCCTCGCGGAAGAACAGCGCGGCATACTCCTTGATCTCATGCCGCTTGCGGAGCAGCTCGCGGGTGGTGGCTTCGCCGGTCTCGAACTCGGCCATCATCTCGCGCAGCAGCACCAGCATGATGCTCTCGTCGTAGGTGAAGGGGCGGCGCTGCATCCAGATCACCTCCGGCTCCTCGTCCTCGCCGAATGCATGGCGGGCATACGCGTAGCCGTCGCTTTCGTCAAGCACCAGGGTAAGGCCCAGCGGAGCCATGAATGACTGCAGGTCGTTGCGGTAGCGCAGGAGCTTTTCCCAGAGATTGGTTTCGAGATATTCCACCGGGCCTTTCAGCAGGCGGATGAACACGGCGGTATATGGCAGTACGGAAGTTTCTGCAGGCATGGATTCTAGACGTTGAAGAGGAGATAGGGGACTTCGACGAAGCGGGTGCGCTCGGCGTTGATGGGGATGAGCTCGGTGGCCGTGCTCACGATGCTGGATTTGCCGGGCTTCTCGCGGATGAGCTGGAAGTAGCCGATGACTTCGGCGAGGCCGTGCGTAATAGGCGTCTGTTCCAGGATTTCGCTCAGGGAGGCGACCTGCTGGCGTTCCAGGACGGCTTCCACGCGCTCCCAGAGCTGCTTCTTGTCGATATGCGGATGGCTCATCATCCGCGCCAGCCGGGCCGGGTCGGTGATGATTTCCTTCGCGATGGACGGCTGATCGATGGCGGCCGGCTGCTCGCGCGGGGCCAGCTGCATGCGCCGGTCCATCACGAGCCGGATATCGGCGCTGCCTTCGGTGGTAAGCCCGCAGTCCGGATCTGCCGGAGCATCCATCAGGTCGAAGACGAGCTCCTTGATGGTATTGATCTGGCGGCGGAGGCGGCGATGACGCTCGATCTCCTTTTCCGAGATGATGCGGCTGAGCTTCTCGGCCATCTTGTCGTTCGCTTCGTAGACGCGCCGGCCCTGCTCCAGCAGGATGGACTTGATGTTCTGCACGAAGGCCTCGTCGGCGCCGATGTTCCGCTCGCGCAGCATTTCGAGCAATTGGCCCGTCATCTGGTTCCATTCCTCCTGGCCCGCGCGGGAGATAAGGAAGTCCCAGAAGGCGTAGAAGCTCTTTCCCTGCGGGCTTTGGCGGAGGGCGTCATAGGCTTCGAAGGCATAGCCGAGGATCGCGCCCTTATGCTTTTCGGCACGGGTATGGTGCGCGACGATATTGCGGTGGATCTGCCGGAAGTTGTCGCCCACCTCGCGGAAGTCGCCGATAAGCTCGTAGCAGAGCTTGGTGAACAGATCGATACGCTCCTGCACCTGGCTGTTGTTATAGCTTTCCGGGGCGCGTCCCAGCTCCAGCGCGCGGATCTCCTTCTCGATCTCGGCTTTCTTGTCGCGCAGCAGGTCGAGGCGTTTACGGGCATTGTCCTCCGTATGTTCGACGATATCGCGCAAAGAGTTGAACAGCAGGCGGAACCGGCTTTCGGTGCCTACGTGCTGCGCACCCTGGAGCGAGGACATCCACTGGAAGACCCGCTCCGTGTAGGCACTGAGCTGGTATTGCACGCTGCCGTCCATGTCGGTAAGGTCCTGCAGGATGCGGCGCTTCACCCAGTCGTTGAGGTATTTGCGGGCGCGTACCTCTTCGTTCTCGCCGAAGGGAATGCC
>JASLDA010000289.1 GCA_030151745.1 Chitinophagaceae bacterium
CTACAGGAACGGGAACGACTACCTCAATGTATGGCTCGTCAATAAAATAGATGCGCCTTACTCCGGATACGCATATTATCCCAATGCCTGGGGCGTCGGCGCCTCAGGCTATGGTCCGATTGTAAGAGTGGACAGGGCCTGGAGCGGAGACTACATGCTGGCACATGAAATTGGACACTCGCTCGGACTGCGGCACACATTCGAAGACGACAACAACGGCACTACCTGCCCTCCGACAACGGATTGCGCCTCCACGGGAGATCAGATCTGCGATACCGAGCCAGATATACGCTTCCCTTCCTGCACGGCCACGATCAATCCCTGTACCGGTAAACCGTATGGAATGGTGCGTAAGAACTTCATGAACTACACCAACTGCGGCGCCGACAGGTTCACTCCGGGACAAGCCGCGGTGATGTGGATGTCCCTGCAGAACTACCTGCCGGTCGCATACTCGAAAACCGGCGATACCCTCAAAACACAGCCCGCCGTGATCAAGGCATCCTGCGCGAATCAACGAGCCCCGGGATTTGTCGCCATGAACGCGATTGCCGGCCCTACGTTCGTGGGTTTCGGCGATATTGAGCGGGTTTCCTCTTATTGCCGTCAGGAAGACAGTGCCGTATATGTGGACAATACATGTCAGTACCGGACGAAGGTGATCGCCGGCCGCAGCTATCCATTCTATCTTTCCGGCGGAATTGCTCCCCAGGCGGCCAAGGTGTATCTGGATTTAAATAACGACGGGATCTTCCAGCTACCGAGCGAGGAAATACTGAATCTCCCAAATGTAAATAACAAACTAACAAGCGGCACTATTCTGATACCAGCAAGCGGTGTTGTGCTCAATAAGCCGCTGCGTCTGCGCGTCATCGTGGATGGCAATTTGAATGGCACCCCGAGCACAACGATCGCTCCCTGCAGCGCCCTGATCACGGGGCAGGCGGAAGACTATGCCGTCACCGTCACGTCGAGTGTCGGCCTGCAGCCACAAGCGGTCCCTATCCCTGTTTCCATCGCGCCAAACCCGGCAAACGGAACGCTGAACCTGCGTTTCGACGCGGCGTTCACCGGCCAGGTATTTATGTACAGTATAACAGGAATAAAAGTTGCAGATGCGTTCCTGAACAGCCTGCACCAGCATGCAATATCCACCACAAGCCTGCCTCAGGGCATCTACTATCTTGTACTGCAGGACAGCTCCGGCACGCAATGCCGCAAAGTCCTGATTGCACACTAACGAAATTCAATCAGAAACTGCAAGAACAAATAGAGGTTCAATCGTCAAGTCCTTTACCGTCCAGGATCTTGGGGATAAGCTTCTCTACCCTTGCAGTCCGGGTCCTGGATTGCTTCGGCGCAGAAAAATACAAACCATAGGCCCGCTGCCGTCCAGGCGTAAGCGCCTCGAACGCCGCTTTCAGATCAGCATCCCCATCCAGAAAAACTTGGAATTCCCCCGGAAGCTCCGGCGCCGGACGCTCGCTCTTCTCCATCCTGAGTCCTGCCCGCTCGACACGGATCGCTTCTTTGATATAGGCCCTGATCGCCGCGGCCTTAAGCTCTATTTCCCCGAGACTCGTGAACCGCAACTGCCGGGGCAGCTGCACATTTTTGGTCTGCTGCACCAGGATGCCCTCCGGATCGGCCATGAGCGCGCCTTTGAAGAACAGCATGGCGCAATACTCCTTGAAGACATGCAGCAGCACGATATTGGCGCCGTTCAGCGTGTAGCAGGGCGTCCCCCATTTCAGCTCTTCGTCAAGCCCGAGCCCCAGGACGATCCGTCGCATCGCCAGCAGCTCCTCCTGCCACTCTCCTTTCTTGAAATAGAATTCGACCTTGGGATTCATGATCTGGATTATTGGATAACAGGTATGAGTCTCCTGGTTGCCGGCCGGAAATACCAGGAAGTTAAAGTCAAGACCAGCAGCAGTATGGCGGGGAATACCTCACCGGGCGTGCCCGAGGCCAAATGCGAAATTATAGCTCCGGACATTGCAAAGAAGAAACCTGCGTACGCCCATTCCTTCACCAATCGCAGCCCGGGCAGCAATATCGCGATGACGCCCAGAACTTTCCATACACCGAGCAGGACCGTGAAATACAGCGGATAATTAAGCTTCGCCATAAAGCCGGCTTCCGAGGCCGGTTGCATAATCTGCACGACACCCGTAGAAAGCATGCCCAGCGCCAGCCAGCACGTCGCGATCCAGTAAATGATCTTGTTTCGTTTCGACATATCAGTTGACTTGTTTATCAGGTAATCGGAATATTTCCCTAATGCAGCTCAGGACCGCATCACCTCTTCCAGGCGATCGTGGGCCATATTGAGACCATAGGCGAAGGGCATCTTCAGCATCTGGTCGCGGAGCTCCGGAGTACGGTAGACGATCTGCATCTTCAGCTTACTGCGTTCCGCACCGAGCGCTTCGAACTCCAGGAATTCCAGCTGGGCGCAGAAGGGCGAGTTCTCCATTTCGAAGGTGCGCGTAATCTTCAGGTTCGGAACGAACTCATGATAGACGCCGTTTGCGCCGAACACCACATTCCCCTGCGGATCGGTGGTCTGGAATCTCCAGCCGCCGTGCCGGCGATTTTCCAGCTTAAGCACTTTCGTCCCCATCCATTGCTCGACCAGCTCCGGCTCCTGGTAAGCTCTGAAAAGAAGATCCAGCGGCAGGTCGAACTCCCGTGTGATGATGATGTTCTGGCTGCCGTCCTCGGCCCGGACATCGGTTTTGCGTTCCATATGGTATCAGCTTTGAGTTTTGTATTTCTTCATTATATCTTCCAGCTTGTTGAACCGCTCGTCCCACATCTGCCGGAAGGGCTCGATAAAATCTGCGATCTCTTTCATTTTTTGCGGATTCAGATGGTAATAAATCTCCCGGCCCTGCTGCTCCTGGGTCAGCAGCTCGCATTCCGTCAGGATCTGGAGATGCCTGGACACCGTAGGCCGGGCCGTCTCGAAATTGGCGGCGATCGCCCCCGCCGTCATCGAATGCGAGGCCACCAGCATCAGGATCGCACGCCGCGTGGGGTCGGCGATCGCCTGGAACACATCCCTTCTCAGGTTCATCGCGTAGCTATTTGACTACAAATATAAGCGTAGCCATCCAACTACGCGTTTCCGAGCCGAAAAAAATCCGGATTCCTTCCGAATCTCCTTCAGGTGCCGGGATCCGTGCCGGTCCCGGAGTATGCAATTAATTTTCCCATACCGCGGTCTGCAATAATCTATCAGCGCGGTCCGCCGCTGCGATTACTTTTGCCTCTCCTGCGTTTGCACACTCATAATTCGATCGATATAATGGAACACAATTCAAACGACATCAGCAAGTGCCCGTTTCATAACGGCAGCCTGAAAAGCAATGTCGCCGGAAGCGGTACCCGTAACCGTGACTGGTGGCCGGACCAGCTCAAGATCAGCATCCTGCGCCAGCA
>JASLDA010000311.1 GCA_030151745.1 Chitinophagaceae bacterium
TCTCGATCGTGCGCGGCGAGCCGCCGAAGGGTGCGGGGGCCAGCAGGCCCGGAATCGCCGTGAAGGAGGAGCGCACGTAGACGTTCGCCAGGTCTTGCAGCTCGTTGTTGCTGCGGGTGGGGCTGCTGAGAACGAGCTGGCCTACGGGGAGATTCGAGGCGTCGAAGCGTATCAGGAACGGCGGCTGCGAGCCCTGCGGGAAGATGGCCTGTACACGGTTCGAGAGCGCGCCCAGCTCGGCCGCCGCCTGGGCCATATTGGTGCCCTGGTAGTAGGTCAGCTTCATCAGGGTCAGGCCCTGGATATTGCGCGTCTCGATGGACTTGACGCCGTTGGCGAAGAGCAGGATATTGATATACTGCTTGCCGAAGTAAGCTTCCATCTGCGTCGGCGTATAGCCGCCGAAGGGGTGCGCGATATAGATGACCGGCAGGTTCATCTGTGGCAGGATATCGACCTTGATATCCCGGACGGCGCCGATGCCGAAGAAAAAGAGTCCGGCTACAAGCACAAGTACCGATATCGGCCTGCGCAGGGCGCCTCTGATTAATCCCATGTATGGAGTATTGGTCGTTAGAGTTCGTTCAGGAATAGGTCGATATCGCCGGCGGCCGCAGCTTTCAGCAGGAGTGCCTGCCAGACATTGGTGTAGGCGATATCGCGGTCGGTCTCGGCGCGGTTCAGCGCATACAGGGCCTGTGTCAGATCCACGATCGTGTTAAGGCCGTTCTTGTAAAGCACGCTGCGCTGGGTATAGGCGTCCGTCGCGGCCTGCACCTGGAGCGGGGCTTCGCGGTAGTTCTGCAGGGCCCGGTCGATCTTGCCGTCGGCCAGCGTCAGCTGGGCCTTCAGCCGTTGGTCGACGACGTCGTACTCATCCCGCGCGGCCTGTGCGGCATAGCCCTGGGCGCGGGTTTGCCGGCCCATGCGCAGGATATTGGTGAGGTTCCAGCTTACGCCGATCCCCAGGAGGTAGTTGCTGCGGGTCGGGTTGATGCCGTCGAAATAGTCCTGTGTGTACGCGTGCTGGTCCGTAGTATAAGCCGTGGAAAATCCGGAGCCTCTTGTCTGCAGCACGCTGAACAGGCTGAATGCGGGATATTGCAGGCTGCGGTAGTAGCGGGTCTGTTCATCGGCCAGTACGATGCGGTCACGGAAATACTGCAGCTGGGGGTGCTTGTTCAGAACGGTGTCCGTTTCCTCCCCCATGTGTCCCGGCACCCGCTGCACGAAGCTGGTGTCGATATTGAAGCTGCCGGCCGGGATGCCCATGAGCTGCGCCAGCTGGACTTCCTGCTCCTGCACGGCGTCGCGGGCGCGGCTGATCGCGATCCGGGCGGCGCTCACTTCCGCGTTCGCCTGGGAGGAGTCCACCCCGGCGATGATGCCGCCCCTGGCGCGGGCAACGATAGAGGTGCGCAGCACATTCGCCCGGTCCAGGTTCTTTTCCTGGGTGACCAGCAGGCGCTTCGAGGCCAGCAGGTTGAGGTAGGTGCCTGCAACGCGGACGGCGTGCTGGAACTGCTCCTGCCCGAGGTCCTGGCGTTCGCGCTCCGCGATCGCCCTGGCGACGCCGATACGGTGCTTCGCGCGCCCGAAGGCGAAAAAGTCCCAGTTGAGATTGGTCAGGTACAAGGCGCCGAAAGCCGCGTTCCAGTTCTGCTCGGCCAGGGGAATGCCGGAGGAGGCTACGCCCAGGCCGCCGAAGCCGTAAAGCGGGCCGTTCTGGCCGTTCACGGTGCCGTAGTCCTGCTGGGCGCTGAGCCACAGGTTGGGCAGGTATTCGAATTGCGCCTGGCGGACATTGGCCAAGGCCGCTTTCGCGTAGGCGGCCTTGGCCCGGATCGTGCCGTAATTATCGAGCGCCGTTTGTACGGCGTCGCGGAGTGTAAGCGGTTGTGCAGCGGCGCAGCTGCCTGAGAGGAGCAGCAAGCAGCAGACCCGGAAGGTCAATTTCAAAACCATGATCAGAGAAAGGCGGGCACCGGAGTGGTTTTCCGCCGCTGCAAAATTCCGCTGCCATACTTTCCCCGAGCTTATCCGGATCAAACAAATAATTATTCAAATCAAACAGCCTGGCCCGATCTGTCCCTATTTGGCATTTCTCTAACAAGCTCAGGCTATCTGGGCCCGGGCGCCGCGGGGCGTAAGCCCGGTGTGCTTCTTGAAGAAGTTATTGAAATTGCTGGCATGTTCGAAGCCGAGGCTGTAGGCTATATCGGCGACGCTGTTATCGGTGAAGCGCAGCAGGTTGCGGGCTTCGCCGGCCACCCGGGCCGCGATGAGCTCCGAGGTGCTTTTTCCCGTGACCTCACGAACGGCGCGATTCAGATGGTTTACATGCACGGACAGGCGGGACGCGAAATCGGCCGGGGTTTTCAGCCCCAGGGTATGTTCGGTTGAGTCGACCGGGAACTGGCGTTCCAGCAGCTCGATGAAGAGCGACGAAATGCGGACGTTGGCATTGAGATACTTTTCCGTGATGCTGTTGGCCGGCTGCATCTTATGTGCCTCGTGGAATACCAGGTGCAGATAATGGCGCAGCAGGTCGTATTTGCCGATATAGTCGCCGTCAGCCTCTTCCGTCATCTTGGAGAAGATGAACAGCAGCGCCGAAGCCTGTTCCTGCGTCAGGCCGTACACGGGATGCAGGGCGGCATTGAACAGGGGAGACTGCTTTACGACCGGATCGGACATCGAAGGCGAGATGAACTGGCTGTTGAACAGGCAGAAAAAGCCGCCCTGCTCTTCGGAGACGGTCTCCCAGGTATAGGGCAGCGCGGGGGTGTAGAAGATGAGCGAAGGGTTGGAGATCTCCAGGGTCT
>JASLDA010000332.1 GCA_030151745.1 Chitinophagaceae bacterium
GTACAGCACTCCCCAGAGCGGGCAGTTCGTCAACGGCGTGCTGGACAACCTGCTGAAGGAACTCGATAAAGAAGGCAAGATCCGCAAGCAGGAACGTGGTCTGAAGTCGTAAATTTGCAGCGATGAAAGGATTCCGTGAATTGGCCTTCCTGGCCGCTGCGGCTTTGATAGCCGGTTGCAGCGATACGAAGAACAAAGAAGTTCCGACCGGGCAGATATCTGCCAAAATGATCAATAATCCGCGCAGCGCGGCAGGCTCAAACCCTGCGGACCTGCAACAATTGCCGAAGATCAGCTTCAGCGACAGCGATCATTATTTCGGAACGATTTCTGCCGGTGAGATCGTGGAACACGAATTTTCCTTCTCGAATTCCGGCAACAGCCCGCTGCTGATCGTAGGCGCTACCTCCAGCTGCGGCTGCACCGTCCCCAGGTACCCGACTGCGCCGATCCCCCCCGGCGGGCAGGGCGTCATAAAGGTCCAGTTCGACTCGAAAGGCAAACAAGGCCATATACTGAAAGCGATCACGGTCAATACCAATGGGAATCCGCCCACGCGCTTCCTGACGATAACGGCCGACGTCAAACCCTGATTAAGAAACAACCATCATTCAACAACGCCTTCTGGCACTTTAATAAGCATATGACAGTCCAACTTCTCCAGGCCGGCGGCGGCCTGCCCGGTATGAACATCCTCATGATGGTCGGCATGTTCGTCGTAATGTACTTCTTCCTCCTGCGTCCCCAGGCCAAGCGCGCGAAGGAGCAAAAGAAATTCGGCGAGACCATCGGCGCCGGCGAGTCAATCGTCACCACCTCAGGCATCCACGGCAAGATCACCCGCGTAAACGACGACGGCACGCTCCAGGTCGATATCGCCCGGGGTACGTTCATCGTCATCGAACGCTCTGCCGTCTCCATGGAGCTGACCCAGGCGCAGCGTAAGAAAAACGGCGTCACCGCGGATACGGCAGTCGCTGCATCCTGATCCCCGGCGGCTCAAGCCTCGGAATTATTGCCCGGAATACCGTCCCGTACGTGGTTCCGGGCAATCTTCATTGCGGCCGGCCACATCGGCCGGAAACCTGCAATCCAAGCCCCTAAATCCAAAACACAGGCATGCTCAAAGTCGGCTTAACCGGAGGTATCGGCAGCGGCAAGACTACGGTAGCCGCGCTGTTCGAGTTGCTGGGCATCCCGGTGTTCTATGCCGACGATGCGGCCAGGCGCATCATGGACGACGATCCTGATGTGCGCGCCGCGCTTGTCTCGCGCTTCGGCGGGGCGCTTTACACGGGCGGTATTCTTGACCGGAAAGCACTGGGAGCACTGGTGTTCAATAATCCTGAAGCGCTGGCGGATCTGAATGCGATCGTCCACCCGGCCGCGATCGCCGCGAGCCTTCGCTGGATGGAATCCCGGCCGGCGCCCTATGTTCTCAAGGAAGCGGCCATTTTTTTTGAAACGGGCAGCGAGCGATCCATGGATCTGATGATCGGCGTTACGGCTCCCGAAGCCACCCGCATTGCGCGCGTAATCAAACGCAGCGGGCTCAGCGAAGCTGAGATCCGCAGCCGGATGGCCCGGCAGATGGACGACAACGAAAAAATGAGCCGCTGCGATTATATCATCCGCAACGGCGACAACGACGCCCTGATCCCGCAGGTGCTCGGGATCGATAGGGATTTAAAATCTTCAATCTAAAATCTACTCAACCGCTCCCCGGGCGGCCTGCTCGAAGCGTTTCTTCAGGCCGGCATCCGGCTCGGCATCGATGAGGGCGGTTTCCTGCTCTTTGGCCCAGGCGGCCCGGCGGCCGGCCGTTTCCGCGTTCGAGCCCCGCTTCTTAGCCTCAAGATCGTAGTAGCGCCGCAGACGGATCAGCTGCGAGCCGACATTGTAGCGCGTGTTCGGATCCTGTTCCAGCCGGGCCTCCTGCATGAGGCGCTCTATGCTGCGGCGAAACAATGTGTCATCCGTCGTCTCGGACGCGAAGAAGCTCAGGCGCTCCATCATACGCTGCCGGGCCATGCCGTAAAGCCCCGTGCTGTAGCGTTCCAGCAATCCGAAGTCCTGGCGCTCGCCGTGCCTGCCGATGATCTGCCAGACCGCATCGCCGAGCGCGGTGCGTGGTCCGGTCGGGAGGATGCGCCGGGCAAGCACATAAGCCGAGTCCTTATCGATCCTGTCCAGGGCATTCAGCGCGGCGCCCGCCACGAAATACGAGCTGTCCCAAACGGCGTCCTCCATCAGCCGCCGCTCACTGCGCAGGCTCCAGCTGCCCGCGACGCGGAAAGCTGCGGCCAGCGGCTTGCTCTGCGTCTCGTTCTGCAGCATGTATTGCACATCCTGCTTCAGGCTTTCCTGCCAGCTGGGATCGGCAACGGTCACGAGCATGTTCAGCGCGTGCAGCCGCGTACCGGGATCGGGATGCTGCAGCGCTTTCCGGTAAACCTTGATGGCATCCGGATCTTTCTGCTGCCTCAGCACGGCATTCAGCGCCGCGCGGCGGGCGCCGTATCCCCCGTATTCCATCTGCTTCAGCCAGGCCTCCGCAGACTTGCGTTCCTCGATAACGCCGGGCAGCAGGTGATCGGGGTCGATCGATACGTAGGGGCGCTGCCCCTTGCTGTAGGGGAAGCTCAGCGTTTCCGCCCTGCGCGCAATCACCCGGGACTCGGTAACGGTATCGTTCCCGCGAACGATGCGGAACTGCAGCGGGAGCGTATAGAGCTTTGCAGAGTCGGGACTGTTGCGCTGGCGGATATCCAGCCTTAGGATTCCCGCGGCATCGTCATACGTATGCGTCGCCACCAGCTCCGGGTGGCCGCCGCGATAATACCATTCATTGAAAAACTGCGTCCAGTCCCGGCCCGTTGCCTTTTCCAGGGCGAGCCTCCAATGCGTGGCCTCCGTGCTTTGCAGCGCGTTTTCAACCAGGTAGGTCTTCATTGCCCGGTTGAAGGCCGGTTCGCCCGAAATGCTCCGGATGTAGCGCAGGATCGCCCCGCCTTTCTGATAGCTGACCCGGTCGAACATCTCTTCCTTGTCCCGGTAATGGAAGCGGACCAGGGGCGGGTCCAGGCGCTCGGCGGCATTCAGGTAGCGCTGCCGGTCCTCGTAGGCAAGCTCCGCCGCATTGTCCTTACCGTATTTGTATTCCCGCCACAGCACCTCGCCGAAGGTGGCGAAGCTCTCGTTCACGGTCAGATTGCTCCAGGATTCCGCGGTGACGTAGTCTCCGAACCATTGGTGGAAGAGCTCGTGCGAAACGACGTCTTCCGTCGTCGCGTCGATCAGCTGGCGGTCGTTCTGATTCATAAACTCGCCGAACAGGGACGCCGAAGTATTCTCCATCGCCCCGCTCACGTAGTCCCTCGCGATGATCTGCGAATATTTTTCCCAGGGAAAGGGAAGCCCGGTGACACGGGAGAAATAGCTCATCATCTCCGGCGTATTGCGGAAGATATTCCTGGCATACCGCCGGTATTCGGGCTCCGTATAGTAGGCTACTTCCAGCTCCCTGCCGGAGGGATGCGTCCAGGTCTCCGCAGTCTTATCGAAGCGGCCGATGGCGAACATGATAGCATATACCTGTATGGCCGTATCGGTCTCCCAGATATCGAATCTGAACCCGCTCTCCGGCTTCCTGCCGTTGTCGGCCTGCGAGCGGATCAGCCTTCCGTTTCCGAGACTCTGCATGGTATCGGGCACCATAAGGGAAAGCGTCAGCCTCGTGCGCTGATTCGGCTTGTCGATTGTCGGCAGCCAGTTCGAATTGCTTTCCGTCTCCCCCTGGGTCCAGATCTGCCGCGGCTTTCCCGGCACGGACCCGTCGGTGTTGATGAAATACAACCCACGGTCGTCCTTGATAGCCGCGCTTCCGCCGCTTGGGGCGGAATACGGCCTGGCACGGTAGCCGATCCCGAGCTTCATCGCCCGGCGCTGTTCCGGCGTTCCGAAATCATGGGGCCTCACATCTATCCGGATCTTGGCGGAGTCATATGCGTAGGGCAATGCGTTCCCCCCGGCATCCCTGACATACCGGATGATCATATTCTTTGCATCCAGCACCAGCGTATCCTGGGGATCGTGCACCGGCACCAGCTCCAGCGTCACCTCGCCTTCCGCTTCCCGTTCCTTCCAGTCCGGGCGGATCTGCGCGACGGTCCGGCGTATATCCCAGATCCTGGGGCTCGCCGCCCGGTAGATATCCGCGGGGTTGTTGCGCGCGCTGACGGTGATCATATCCATCAGGTTATAGCTCGAAACGGTCCTGCGCGGCGCCGTGCAGGAAAAAAGGCCGATTGCCGGGAATGCCAGGAATAAGGGAAAACGGAATAGGTTCATCGGAAATTTAAGGATTCCCAAAAGTAGCCTCCTGAAGCCGGCGGCTGGGGCGGTTCCCCCTATTTTTGCAGGATTCACGCATAAATTCACCTCATGCTTCAAACCACGGTCAACGGGCATTTTTCGTTCAGCATCCGCCAGGAAGACAACCAGTGGATGATCGGCGAAACGCCCGTCCCGCTCGATATCGTAAAGCAGCCCGGCGCCGTCTGGAGCATCCTGCACAAGGGCAAAAGCTACGAGGCCGTCGTAGAGAAGCTGGACCGCCATAACAAGGAAGTGGTGCTCAGGATCAACGGGCAGCGCTACGCGGTCGCCGTTCAGGAGCCGATAGACCAGCTGCTGAAGAGCATGGGCCTGGACCTGGCGGCATCGAAGAAAGTCGAAGCGATCAAAGCTCCGATGCCGGGCATGATCCTGAAGCTGCTGGTGCAGCCCGGCCAGCAGATCGCCAAGGGCGACGGCCTGGTCGTGCTTGAAGCCATGAAGATGGAGAACGTTCTCAAAGCTTCCGGCCCCGCAACCGTAAAATCCATTCGCGTCCAGGAACGCACGGCGGTCGAAAAAGGTGCCGTGCTCATCGACCTCGAGTAATGCGCATAAAAAACCTGCTGCTTTTCACGCTGCTGTTCCTGCTGCCGGCAATGAGCTTTGCCGCGTCGGATTTTTCCTACGTCTATATTCAGGGCGACAAGCAGACGCCGTTTTATGTGAAGCTCGAAGAAGGCATGCAGCCGCGGTACGGGAAGAATTACTGCATTCTTTCCCGGCTTTCCCCCGGCCCTGCGCATATAGAGATCCTGTTCCAGCAAAATGCTTTTCCTCCCCAGCAGTTCATCATCCAGGTTCCCGAGCGCGGCAGCCGCGAGTTTATGATCGTGCGGCGCGACGGCGTCTTCAACCTGTACGACCTGCAGCAGCAATTTTACCTGCCGGCGGGGAATAAGACGGAGGACGACCATGCCCCGGTGATCGCGGCGACGCGGCAGATGCCGGAGCGGCAGGCCCCCGAGCTCCCCTCTGCAAACCGCGCACCGAGGGCTGAAGCCCCGGTCAGCAGCGAGCCCGGAGCCTGGAATACCGGTGTGAAAAAGGCCGGGGAAGTTCTGTCCAGGGGCCGCGACAAATCGGCGGAACTGGCCCGCAAGGCGGTCGAGCCGCTGAAGCCGAAGCCTGCCCAGGCCCAGGAAAGCACGGCCGCGGCCGCCGGCGACAAGCCCCAGTTCATCGGCGACATGGAGCTCAGCACACCGAACAGCGCAACCGGCGGCACCAACACCAGCACCAGGTCTGCGGCTGCCGTCCCCCCTGCGGCGGCGAATATTCCGCCGCCCATGATAAACAGCGATTGCCCCAACGCACTGAGCACATCGGAATTCAGTAAGGTATTCAACGGTCTTTCGGCCTACGGCACGGACGAGGAACGGATCGGGTATTTCGGCAAGCAGCTGGACAAGTGCTATGAATCCTGGCAGGCCCGCACGCTGGCCGGCAAGCTCGAAGGAGACGCCGCGCGTTTCGAACTGCTGCGGAAGATCTACCCCCGCATAACGGATCAGGGCAATTTCGCGCTCCTGGACGACCTGCTCTCGACCCCGGCGTGGAAAGACGCGTTTAACCGACTCGTACATCGCTAATGAAGTATCATAAACTGGCGCTTGCGGCGCTGCTCGGACTGGCAGCCTGCAAAGAGCCTTCGACAGAAGACAGGCTGCTCGGCAAGTGGCAGCAGACCGAGGTTATCAATCCGCAGCTGGACCAGGCGGTCCGGGATCAGAAAGAGTTCGCCGATACGATCGGGACCTCGACGAGCCCGGAGGAGAACCTGCGCATGTACGGTGTCGCCAATACGGACAGCCTGAAGCAAAGCCTGCTGCGCGGCATCGACTCGTTCCGGCTGCAGCGCGACGAAGCCCTGCGCACCACCTCCTACGAGTTCCTGAAAGGCGGGAAAATGTATATCCGCACCATGGGCGAGATCGACAGCGCAGCCTGGGCTATAGAAGAAGACGGGGCCTTGGTCCTGGACGAAGGCAAGCTCAAAGGCGGGGACGGCCTGCACCTTCGGTTCGATATCCTTACGCTGAACGACAGTACGCTGAAGCTGCAATACAACGAAAAGTTCCTCAGCAGCACGACGGTTTTCCGCTCCGTGAAAAAATAATCGCCATTGTATCTTTGACGCAGCCCGCCGCACCACTGCCGGGCACCTGGCAGTGGTGCGGCTCCGGCGTCATTTTGCACGAATACCCAACTACATTTTCATACAACACATGCGTACAATCCCTTTCCGGCAGGCGCTTCGCGAAGCAATGGAAGAAGAAATGCGCCGCGACGAGCGGGTTTTCCTTATGGGCGAAGAAGTTGCCCAGTACAACGGCGCCTATAAGGTCAGCCAGGGTATGCTGGATGAGTTCGGTCCCAAGCGCGTGATCGATACGCCGATTGCCGAGTTGGGCTTTGCCGCGATCGGTGTGGGCGCCGCCATGAACGGCACACGGCCGATCGTCGAGTTCATGACCTGGAACTTCGCGGTGCTGGCCCTGGACCAGATCCTGAATCACGCGGCCAAGATGCTCTCCATGAGCGGCGGCCAGTTCTCCTGCCCTATCGTGTTCCGCGGCCCCAACGGCTCTGCCGGGCAGCTGGGCGCACAGCACAGCCAGGCCTTTGAAAGCTGGTACGCAAATATCCCCGGCCTCAAGGTGATTTCCGTCTCCAACCCATATGATGCCAAGGGTCTGCTCAAGGCCGCGATCCGCGACGAAGACCCGGTGGTCTTCATGGAAAGCGAAGTGATGTACGGCGACCAGGGCGAGGTGCCGGAAGAAGAATATATCATCCGGATCGGTGAGGCCAAGATCGTCCGCGAAGGCGATGCCGTGACCATCGTAAGCTTCAATAAGATGATGAAGGTGGC
>JASLDA010000344.1 GCA_030151745.1 Chitinophagaceae bacterium
GGATACATGGAATGCGGCACTACGAAACCCAGCATACCGTACGACATCGTTTCTTCAAACCCCTCGGGCAGATGCTGTTTCAGAGTATCCCGCAGACGCTGCATCGGCTCCTGCCGGTCTTCGGGCAGCGATGCGAGGTATTCCCCGGGATTAACGGCTGTAGAGATCATTCAGGTTGTCACTTCGGCGTCAAGCTGCAAATTTAGCATTCCCCGCGCAGCTTCACACTACCGGAACCGGAATACTGTTATGTGCTTTCAATTTCCGGAATAAAGTTGCAGACTTCGTATAAGAGCAAGAGACTCAGGGAATTTTGCCAGCTTGTCCCGCAATCGATATCCGGCGATTGCGGCGATATCGCCAGACTTGCAGCACAGCAGGATTCATTTGAAGCTTTGCGCCATTCATCTGCATACCTGCGCTCCATATGACGCGGAGCGCAATATATCGCGCGGAGCATGGATACTGCAGCGGCAGAGCCTCAAGCGAGCCTCTTTTCAGGTCCTGCCGAGCAATGGATCGCAGAACCATAGTCGGAAGGAAGCCCCGGAGGCACCGCATTTCCTTGTCATGCCTTTCGACAAGCTCCAGGTTACATAGCCAGGAGCGCAAGTTCCTTTCCGGGATCGCCTTAATGATCGCTTTGCTCGGCATTGTGAACGGCATGGAGCGACCGCAACGGCGATCCGTTTCATCCCGGCAATCCCTGAAACCCCGTGGTACGCTTAGTTCGTAGCGGCCGCGCGGAGCTCATCGAGCAAGGCGTCAACCTTCGCGGCAGTGAGGTTTTCCTTGTAGAATTTGCCCAGCTGCATCATCGGCGCATAGCCGCAGGCACCGAGGCACTCCGCGGGCTTCAGCGTGAAGAGCCCGTCCGGAGTCGTTTCCCCGGCGTTGATGCCCAGCTTATTCTTGATGTGATCGATGATCTGATCGGAGCCGCGGAGCATGCAGGGGCCGGTCTGGCAGACTTCCAGCACATACTTGCCGACGGGCTTCATGTTGAACATCGTGTAGAAAGTAGCCACCTCGTACACTTCGATCGGCTTGATGGACAGGATCTCGGCGACGTAGTCCATGACCGGCACATCCAGCCAGCCCCCGAATTCTTCCTGCGCGATATGCAGCAGCGGGATCAGCGCGCTCTTCTGCTTTCCTTCCGGATACCGCGCGATCAGCGCCTGTACCTGCTTTTGCTTCTCTTCTGAAAACTTGATCATTTTGATTAGCTGATTAGCTTAGCCGTCGAGCTCTCCCGCGATCAGGTTCAGCGACGACATAGTGATGATTGCATCGCTGAGCAGTCCGCCCTTTACGATTTCGGGAAACACCTGGTAGTAGATGAAGCAGGGCCGGCGGAAATGCAGGCGGTACGGGGAGCGGCCGCCATCGCTGATGAGGTAGAAGCCCAGCTCGCCGTTGCCGCCTTCCACGCAGTGATACACTTCGCCCGGCAGGATATTCGTCTCGCCCATCACGATCTTGAAGTGATAGATCAGGGCTTCCATCTTCGTGTAAACGTCCTTCTTCTCCGGCAGGTAGAAGTCCGGGACGTCCGCGTGATACACGCTCGGGTCCAGCTCCTTCACCATCCGGATCGCCTGCTCGACGATGCTGTAGCTCTGGCGGATCTCCTCGTTGCGCACCAGGTAACGGTCGTAAACGTCGCCGGTGGTGCCTACGGGAACCTCGAACTTGAAGTCTTCATACGAGCAATACGGCGAGGCCACCCGCACGTCGTAATCGACTCCGGCGGCGCGCAGGTTCGGACCGGTAACGCTGTAGGCCATGGCCATCTCCGCGGTAAGCGGGCCGGCGCCGATGGTCCGGTCCATGAAGATGCGGTTGCGGGTCAGGAGCTTGTCCATCTCGTCGAACGCCTTGGGAAACTCCTTCATCCACTCGTCGAGCTTCTTCCAGGCCGCCTCGGTGAAGTTGCGCTCGAAGCCGCCGAAGCGGCCGATATTCGTCGTCAGGCGGGAGCCGCAGATCTCCTCGTAGATCTCGTACACCCGCTCGCGGAACTGCATGACGTACAGGAACACGCTCAGCGCTCCCGTGTCCACGCCTACGACCGAGTTGCAGATCAGGTGATCGCAGATCCGAGCCAGCTCCATGATGATGACGCGCAGGTAATCCACGCGCTTCGGCACCTTGATGCCGACCAGCTTCTCGACCGTCGTCTGCCAGCCGATGTTGTTGATCGGGGACGAGCAATAGTTGAGACGGTCTGTGAGCGGCTGGATCTGGTAATAGGGCCGGCGCTCGGCGATCTTCTCGAAGGCCCGGTGGATATAGCCCACGGTTGGCGTGGTCTGCAGCACGCGCTCGCCGTCGATCTCCATGATGTTCTGGAACACCCCGTGCGTAGCCGGGTGCGTCGGACCGAGGTTGATCGTGGTGGTCGTCTTCGCCAGACTATCCTCGCCTAGAGCTATATGGTGCGGTTTTGTGTCGGTCATTGGAATTCAAAATGCAAAATGCAAAATTCAAAAACTGCCCGTCAGCTATGACTTTTTGCATTCAAAATGATCGTTGCGATTATTTTAGAAATCTCATCTGCTTCTTTTAGCAGCTTTTGCACTGTGTCTTTATCTGCATTGGTCGTTTCTCTTAACAGGCACAACCAGTACTTTGTCTCATTTGCGCTTTTTAATGCAATCGTCAGGAAGTTTAGAAAATCTCTCTTACCACTCCCCGCTTTTCCTTCCATGACATTCGCACCGATGGATGTTGCGCTGCGAATCAGCTGGTCCAGTATAGAGTACAAAAACCGGTCGACCTTCAGTGCCTGGACAAACTTGATTACATCCCGTGAAAAATAGAAGCAACGGTGTCGGATATTATAAACTGCCCCCGGCTCTTCTACAAGCCAATCAGACAGATCAATCGGTTCCCGTTCCCAATTTTGCATTTTGAATTAATAATTCGAAGAACCGCCTCTACCGAACATCTCGTCGTCCTTGTCGCGGCGGCTGGCGTCCTCCATGGGATATTCCTTGCGCATGGGGAAATAGTCCATCTCGTCCACGTTCAGGATGCGGGTGAGGTTCGGGTGGCCGACGAAGTTTACGCCGAAATAGTCGTAGGTCTCGCGCTCCATCCAGTTGGCGCCGGGAAACAGGCGGGTCGCGGTGAAGATATCGGGCTGGGCCACGGGGACGTAGGCCTTGATGCGCAGCCGGACATTGTCTTTGAAATTGTGCAGGTGATACACCACGCAGAGCTCCTCGCCGCTGCGCTCGGGGTAATGCACTGCCGCGATATCGGTCAGGAAGCGGAAGCGGGTCTGCTCGTCGTCGTAAAGGAACTGCATCACCTTCAGCGCGTCCTTCGCCGGAACGGTCACGGCGAACATGCCGTAGGTCTCTTCGAAGCCGAGCGTATCCGCAGCAAACTTTTCGCCGAGCCTCGCCTGGATGGTTTCGTATGTTAAAGCCATGAAATCGTCTGTCGGATTGATTTACTGGATGCCGTAGCTCTCGAGCAGGGCCTTGTATTGCGGGCTGTTGCGGCGGCGCAGGCTTTCATTCTGCACCAGGTCCTGGATGCGCATGATGCCGTCGAGCACGGCCTCCGGCCGCGGCGGGCAGCCGGGGATATATACGTCCACCGGGATGATCTGGTCGATACCCTGGAGCACGGAATAAGAATCGAAGATCCCGCCCGAGCAGGCGCAGGCCCCCATGGCCAGCACCCAGCGCGGCTCCGCCATTTGCAGGTAGACCTGCTTGACGATGGGTGCCATCTTCTTGGCGATCGTACCCATCACCATCAGCAGGTCGCACTGCCGGGGCGTAAAGCCCATACGCTCGGAGCCGAAGCGGGCGAGGTCGTAGTGGGCACCCATGGTGGCCATGAACTCGATACCGCAGCAGGACGTGGCGAAAGGCAGGGGCCAGAGCGAGTTTTTACGCGCAAGGCCGACGACATCGGAAAGCTTGCCGGCGAAGAAGCCTTCACCGTAGTGGCCTTCCGGCATTTCCGGAGCCTTGGGATGTACGTTATATTGAACCGGACGAGACATTGTAATTCAAAATTTAAAATGCAAAATTCAAAAGGCACTCAGCTTATACAGCTCGTGGTATTTACAATCCAGAAGCTGTAAACACCGGTTGGAATGCCGTCCAAATTTACTTCATCATTTTTCATATTCCTGTTAAATAACCTGATTTTCAATCACTTCGCACTATAGCCTCATTAGCTGAATACTTCGTTTTCCAACCACCTTGCAGCTATATCACAAAGGTAGTTTACCGGCTCTCTTACTTCCGAGCAATGGCATATCTGCCAGATCATTACTTCAGTCTTTTATCGCTTTGGGGTTTGTGTAAGCTACAATTCCAAATGCTAAGTGCTTCTGCATTTTGAATTTTGAATTTTAAATCAATCCTCCCACTTCAGCGCCCCTTTCTTGATAATATAAATGAAGCCGCAGAGGAAGAATGCCACGAAGAGCACTACGGCAAGGAAAGTTTCCTGGCCCATGCCGGCTTCCTTGAATGCATGGAAGTTCACGGCATAAGGATAGAAGAAGATCACTTCCACATCGAAGAGCACGAACAGGATCGCCACCAGGAAGTACTTGATGGCCATCGGCTGCCGGGCATTGCCGATCGAAGGGATGCCGCTTTCGAAGTTGATTAGCTTATCGGACGTGCGGCGCTTCGGCCCCAGCAGGTGGGTCGCCCCCATCATGACGGCGACGAAACCCAGCGCCACAATCGCTTGCAGCGCGACGGGCAGGTAGTTGATCGGGGTGTTGGAAACGGCCTGAAGTAGCGTTACGGACATGTCAGTAGAGGCGCAATCCTTGTTTTTAGCGACTGCCAAAGGTACGCAGGCACCCTGAATGTCCAAGCCGGCGCTTCCATTCTACACCGTTCCGCCCCGGCCTGCCGCGGCCCCGGATCCATTGGCCGAAAGATGGCTATTTTCACGCCCGGCCGCTCCCCGGGCGGTCCGCACAGCACGCATAATCAGTTAATCACCGATGACTTACAGGCAGGCCCGACTGAAGTTCCGGCTCGAACAGGTGCTGAATCTGCCCTTCATCCTGCTCGGCATGCTGCTCGGCTACCTGTTTCCAAGGAAAAAGAGCAGCCCCTATTACCTCTTTTTCGCGTCCGATACGCTAGGCGGAGCCACCAAAGTGAATGCCGATATCCTGAGCCTGCTGGCTCCCTATGGCCCCAGCGTAGTCTTTTCCAAGCGTTACGCCAATTCGGGCTTTGCAGAGCTGTTCCGCCTGCCGGGGGTGCAGATCCTCGATTTCCGCAGGTGGATCGACAATAAATACCTCTATTTCCTTAATGTCATTTATAGAGGCGTCCTGGCAGCCTGGATCAACCGGGCGGATGCGAAAGTCGTTTTCGGCGGCGAGTCGCTGTATTTCTATAAGGTAATTCCTTATCTGAAGAAAAGCGTGCGCGTGGTCGAGCTCTGCCACCTGCCTACCTGGCTGGACTATAGTCAGGCGCTTATCCCATATATCGACCGGCGGATCGTGAGCACGCCGAAGCTGCAGCGCAACATAGAGGCCCAGTATGCCCGGAATGCCGTACCTCCCAGGTTTCTCGGACGGATCGAGTTCATCGATAACTGGGTGGATATCCCGGCCTACGACAAGCGGCCTGGCGGCGAGCTGCGCGTGCTGTTCGTGGGACGCGGGGCGCCGCAGAAGCGCGTGCACCTAGTCTCCCGCATTGCCGAAGAGCTGCTGAAAGCCGGCGGCGGCATAACCTTCACTTTTGTCGGGGATGTCTCGCCCCTGGTATCGCCCTATGTCCGCGAGCATGCCGAGATCCGAGAGTTCGTCAGCGACCCGAAGGAGCTGGCGGCGATCTACGACCGCTCGGACATACTGATCCTGACTTCCGCCTACGAGGGCCTGCCGATCGTCGTCATGGATATGATGGTGCGGGGCAAGGTAGTGCTGTCTACAGCCGTCGACGGCATCCCGGACTATATCACACACCTGGAAACCGGCCTGCTGATCGGCGAGCTGGACGATGAGGACGAAATCGTGCGGCAGGGCATAGCGCTTATCCGGCAGATGCAGTCCGACCGGGCGCTGCTGCAGCGGATCGGCGACAAGGCCTGTGCCTTTGCCCGGGAGCGCTTCCTGCGCGGTCATTTCGAGGCGAAATACCGGGAAGTGCTCGGGATCGGCCGGGAGGCCTAGCGTTCCGTATTTTGCAAATGCTGATATCCTCGGCTAACTTCACGTGATCATTTTATGCGCAGAGTCCTGTTTACCCTCTTGATTCTAAGCTGTCTGCCTCTGCATGCTCAGATCAACCTCTCAAACGGCCTTATGGCCTATTATCCATTTAACGGTTCGTTTAACGACGTTTCCGGAGCCGGCCACCACGGCAAGGGAATGAATGGCGTCGGCTACGGCACCGACCAATGGGGAAATCCCAACGGTGCTGCTTACTTTGATGGAATTGATGATTATATCTCGATCGCGGCTTCGCCGGGGATTACGTTTTCCGGTACTTTTTCTATCGCCTTTCGTTTCCTGACAACCTCTACCGCCCTGCAGGTTCTGATGTCCAAAAGCGACTGGACCGGGGCCGGGGCGCCAGACAATTTTCAGTACCAGATAGGTATTAATGGCGGCAGCGTATTGCCCTCCAATAGCCTCTTTTTTGCGACCTCTCATAAAGCAAGCTGCATTACCTCCACCTTCTTCGCTTCTCACTACAGCTACGGCACCAATGCCAATAACAATCAATGGTACTGCGTGGTGCTGACATTCGAAAACGGCCTGAAGAAGGTGTATATGAACGGCTCATTGATCAGCAGTACAACGATCACCGGCACCTCGCTGAACAATGCGATAGACTCCTGCCCGGGCGGAACGCTCCGCATCGGCTCCTGGTGGCAAAACGACCCGCGCTGGTTCAAAGGGCTGATCGACGACGTGCGCATCTACAACCGCGCACTGTCCGCCCTGGAAGCAGACTCCCTGTGCAACCTGAAGCCGGAAAGTAACGTCGTCATCAACAAATACGCAGCGATCACAGGCCTGGAAGGCAACTGCAGCAACGGCTTCAAAATAGATGACGCCACAGGCTTTGCCGCGGGAGACACGGTACTTATGATCCAGATGCAGGGCGCGGCCATCGACAGCAGTAATACGTCGACCTTCGGCCAGGTCCTGGCGATGAACGGCGCCGGCAACTACGAATACAATATCATACAGGCTATATCCGGGAATGTGACCACGCTGCGCAACCAGATCCGGAACAGCTACGATATTCCTGCCGGACGTGTGCAGTTCGTACAGGTTCCTTCCTATGTAAACTATACGGTTTCCCAGCCGCATACCTGTATCCCCTGGAACGGCAGCAAGGGCGGCGTATTTGCCATCCGCGTCAGCGGCACTCACACCCTGAATGCGCCCATTTCCGTCAGCGGCGCAGGTTTCCAGGGCGGGCAGCCACTGCTCAGCTCAAGGGCCTCCTGCAACAAGACCGACTACTACTATCCGTCGACAAACAATGAAGGCGGGCAGAAAGGGGAAGGCATCGCCACGATCAGCGCATCGAAGCAATATGGCCGCGGGCGCCTGGCGAACGGGGGCGGGGGCGGGAACGACAACAATGCCGGGGGCGGCGGCGGCGGCACCTACGGGGCCGGGGGCCAGGGCGGGCAGCAATACAATGCGGGCGCCTGCGCCACCGACCTCGCTATCGGCGGCATAGGCGGTATGCTGAACACGGCAAACCGCGCCGGCCGGCTCCTGATGGGCGGCGGCGGCGGTGCAGGCCACGGAAATGAAAAGGCCGAAAAAGCCGGGGGTGCCGGAGGCGGCATCCTGATCCTCGACGTCGCGGCGATCAGCAGCAACGGTCAGCCGGTCTCCGCCAACGGCGCAGACGCTCCCCAGTGCAGCGCTCCCGGCAACCCCGGCGGGGGCTGCATGAACGATGCCGGCGGCGGGGGCGGCGCCGGCGGGCATGTATTGATCACGGCCGCTTCCATCAACGGCTCTCTTCCGATCAACGCAAGAGGAGGCAAGGGCTCCGATGTATATCTCGGGAATGGCGTCACGCCTTCCGGCCCGGGCGGCGGCGGCGGCGGCGGCCAGATAGCCGTCATCGCCAGCACCAGCGGCCGGACGGTTCAGAACGTATCCGGCGGGGCGAACGGCATGCTTCCGCAATTGGGCATTGCCTACGGGGCGCAGGCCGGCAGCGCAGGCCAGAGCCTGAGCAGCTCGGCCATCCCCTTCGCAAGTACGCCCTATACCAGCACGGCCGTCAAGCCGAGCTTCCGCGATTCGCTGATCGGGTGCCTGAGCCACCAGCTCTTCAACACGACAGTCCCTGCTGTCCAGGGTCCCATGCAGGCCAGCTGGGAAATCTCCGGCGTGGGCCGCTCCGCGGCCGATAACCCGGTATTTGTCTTCCCGGCCTACGGCAATTACGAGCTTATCCTGTGGGTTACGGATGCCAACGGCTGCCGCGACAGCATCCACCGCACGCTCGTCGTAAGCCAGCCGGTCGGAATTTCAATGGACTCTACCTTCTGCGCCGGCAGCATGCCGGAACTGACGGCCAGGGCAGGCACCGCATACGCATGGTTCCCCGCACAGACCCTCAGCAGTCCCTCCACCCGCAGTGTCCGGATCACGGACCTGGGGCGCAACGACTCGGCCACGCGGAGCTACCGCGTGCTGGTAACCATCGGCCCCGGGTGCAATATCAGCGATACGTTCAACGTGACGGTCCATCCCGCGCCCATCGCCGCTTTCAGCTTCCGGCCGGACCCGCCGCAGACCAACAGGCCGGTGGTGTTTACCAACGAGAGCCGCAACGACTCGGCCCGGATCTGGAATTTCGGCGACGGCAGCGGATCGGACGAAATGCGCCCCTCGCACCTGTTCATGCAGACCCGCACCTTCGACGTATGCCTGATCGCGATCAGCAACAAGGGCTGCCCGGATACGGCCTGCAAAGAAGTTCAGGCGGATTACCAGCAAAGGGTAGCCGTGCCGACCGGCTTTTCCCCGAACAACGACGGGAACAACGATGTATTGCGGGTAAAGGGCGGCCCCTTCGCCGCCATGAAATTCGCGGTCTACAACCGCTGGGGGCAGGTCGTCTTTCAGACAACCAATGTGACGGAAGGCTGGGACGGCAATTACAAGGGGGCACCGCAGCCCGTAGATGTCTACGCCTATGCTCTAACCGTTACATTCATGGACGGCACTACACAAACCATTAAAGGGAACGTCACGCTCCTGCGCTAAGCTGCTATGCCCAATCTTTCTTTCCTGCTCCGGACCGGACTACCAGCCGCGCTGATCTGCCTGGGCGCGGCACGGAACGCTGCAGCGCAGGGAATCCATTTTTCCCAGCTGGTCAATATGCCCATGCTCATCTCGCCCGCCAATACCGGCATGATCACGGAAGACGATTACCGGGTGCGGGTGCAGTACCGCAATCAATGGGGTGCGGTGCCGGTCCCCTTCAACACCTTCGCTGCCGCCGGGGACCTGCAGGCCCTGCGCAAGAGCCGGGTTACGAACTGGCTGGGGTTCGGCGCCGTGCTGCTCAACGACCGCGCCGGCGAAGGAAGCATGAGCATGACCCGTGTACAGCTCAATGCCGCTTACCACCTGGGCCTGGGCAAGCGGCAGTTGCTGTCGGCGGGCCTGGGCATTGCGAACGTAATGCGCAAGGTGAATATGTCCCAGCTGGTGTTCGATGCGCAATGGGACGGCTATACCTTCAATCCAGGAACTCCTAACATGGAGCCTTCTCAGGACGGGAGGGCCAGCTACCTGGACTTCAGCACGGGCGTGAACTATACCTACTTCCCCAATAAGTACGCTTATATCAAGGCGACGGTCTCGGTAGATCATATCAACAAGCCGGTGGAAAGCGTCTTCCGGGGCGGCAACGTCGTGAATCCCCGTACGCACGCCATGGTGGAAGCCTCTATGGTATTGAGCAACGGCATGCACTTCGCCCCTTCCGTTTATTTCACCACCCAGCAGAAAGCCTGGGAAGCGCTCGTCGGCGGTACGCTTACGATGCCCTTGTTCGAGACCGAGGACAGCGAGAACCTTATTATCGGCGTATACCACCGGGTCCTGGATGCGGTCGTGCTGATGGCCGGATATGAATACAAGCGGCTGCGCTTCACGGCCAGCTACGACTATACCGTCTCCAATATCGGGCAGTATATCAGCCATAACGGGGCCTTCGAGCTGGGCTTCGGCTATCGAGCGAACTACAACCGCAAGGCGACAGCGAAAAACATAGAAGCCCCCAGCTCCGGCGAGCCGCCCCCGCCAAGGTTGATATTGCGGTAAGGCAATCGGCATGCTATAACGAAAAGGCCGCCCGAAAGGACGGCCTTTTACTTTATCCGGGCTCCGTTAGAAGCTGGCTATTGCTTCAGGAACTTCTGCGTGGCGGAAGTCCTATCTGTCTGTACCTACAGGAAATACAATCCCGCGGGCAGGAAATCAAGCTCCAGCTGGAGCCTCCCCGACTGCGGAATTTGCTGCATCCTGCTGAATATCACATTTCCAGCGGCGTCCAGCACCCGTGGCCGGGAAATAGTCCCGGGAAGCCCCCCGCTGCCAAGCTGCACTTGCAGTGAGTTATGGACGGGGTTCGGGCTCAATGAAAACGCATCGATCATTGACCTACCGTTGATGCTGTTGGGTTGTTGCCAGTAGGTGCCAATCCATAAAACGCTTACCCGGCCCGAGTATCCGATTACGGGATCGAGCACCCTGGCCTGCATCTTCACGCCCGGCTCTTAGGGCCTGAATACCAGGCTTAACACCCGGAGACCTTCCCCCTTCGCCTCCGGGCAAGCGGATCTGCAATATCTCTGGGGTTTTTTGTTCTTTTTAACGCCATTGCCGCAGCTTCCGGCTTGCATATGAAGAGCGCGGCACTTTACTTTGCATAACAAAGCACTTTCAATGCAAGCCAAACCCTTCGCCCAGGAATCGCTGCAGGCGCTGAACGATCTCCGCGACATCCGCGGAATCATGGAGCGCTCCACCCGTTTTGTTTCGCTTTCCGGCTGGAGCGGAGTCTGGGCCGGGTGCTCGGCGCTGCTCGGCGCATTCCTGGTGTGGAAGCTGCACCTGGTTTATTATTTCCACCGGGACGTGCTGCCCCTGGGGGCCGGCAATGCGGTGATCCGACTCCTGCTGATCGGCCTGCTCACCTTCGGGATCGCGGTTTCCGGCGCTTACTATTTCACCTGGCGCAAGGCCCGGGCCTCGGGCCAGAAGCTCTGGACCTCCAGCTCCCGGGCCCTGATGCGGCAGATCGCGGCTCCGATGCTCGCCGGCGGGATGTTCTGCATCGCCTGCCTCTACTACGGCTACCCCGTCTTCATCACTCCTTCCTGTCTCATGTTCTACGGCCTTGCCCTGGTCAGCGGCAGCAAGTACACGCTGGGGGAGATCCGCTGGCTGGGCTACTGCGAGCTCATCCTGGGGAGCATTGCGCTTTTTGTGCCAAATTACGGCCTGGGATTCATGGCCGCCGGCTTCGGTGCCCTGCATATCCTCTACGGCATCATCATGTGGAATAAATACGACAAGCGCCCGACGGCATGAAGGACCCCATCTCCCAACTGAACAAGGTTTTCGACAGCCGCATCCGCATCGGCATCATGAGCGCGCTGCTCGTGGCCGAAAGCCATTCGTTCAACGATCTGAAGGGGCTCATGGACGTTACGGACGGCAATCTCGCCACGCATCTGAAAACACTGGAAGACAGCGGCTATATCAAAGTCACCAAGGGCTTCATCGGGCGCAAGACCAATACGCAGTACAGCATTACCAAAGCCGGCGAGAGGGCTTTCCGCAGCCATCTCGACGCCCTGGAACAGATCATAAAAAGCCTGCAGTAAAAGGCAGGACTTTTTTTTGACCTTTTCACTTTGTAATTCAAAGTTCTTTGTATCAGGTATAAGGTATCAGGTATCAGGTATCAGGTATCCAAGATTGTTTCCCAATCCAATTGACTAATTGACTAATTCACCAATTGACTAATTAAAAAACACCCATGCCTTCCCTAATCGACAAAAACCGGCTGCTGATCAAAGGCCTTCTGATCGGCTTTCTCATCCTGCTCATGCTGATCCCGGCCGTCCTCATCAAAAATCTGGTGCAGGAACGCTTCAGACGCCAGCAGGAAGTCATCGACGAGGTCGGCCGCAGCTGGGCCGGCGCGCAGACCGTCGGCGGACCGGTGCTGATACTGCCTTACAACTTCACCTATGAAGGCCCAGGCAAAAAGCCGGTCACGATACGCAAGCTCGCGCATATCCTGCCCGAAAGCCTGCGCATCGACGGAGACATCAGCCCGGAATCCCGCGAGCGCAGCCTGTACAAGGTCACGCTCTACAGCAGCCGCCTGAAGCTCAGCGGCAGCTTCGGTCCCGCCCCGCTGGCGCGCCTGGGCATCCAGCCGGCACAGGTCATATGGAACGAGGCCCGGCTGCTCATCGGCCTCAGCGATCCCGGCGGGCTGCTGGAAGATGTAAGCCTGAGCTGGAACGGCAGCAAGCTTGCGCCGGAGCCGGGTATGCCGGAAAACGGGGCGCTGAGCGCGGGACTCTCGGCGCCCGTTTCCATCCAGGAAGGCGCAGGCTCCAGCTTCGAGATCGGAATCAACGTACGGGGCACGGAGCACCTGTACTTCCTGCCGCTGGGAAAGAATACGGAGGTGGCGCTCCGCTCGCCCTGGCAGCATCCTTCCTTCGAGGGAAAGTTCCTGCCCGCCAATAAGGCCCGCATCGACTCTCAGGGCTTCGAGGCCAGGTGGAAAGTGCTGTCCGCCGCCCGGGGCTTCCCCCAGGCCTGGAAGGACAACGAGATCCACCTGGACCAGGCCGAATTCGGCGTGCGGCTCATCCAGCCTGTGGACAATTATGTAAAAACGGAGCGCTCCCTGAAATATGCGATCCTGTTCATTGCGCTGAGCTTCATCATCTTCTTCTTCCTGGAAATACTGCAGAAACGCCGGATGCATCCCCTGCAATACCTGCTGGTCGGGTTCGCGCTCTGCATCTTCTATACCCTGCTGCTTTCCATCTCGGAATACTGGGGCTTCAATATCGCCTATGTCATCGCGGCCGCAGCCACCGTCTCGCTGACCGGCGCATACACGAAAGGACTGTTCCATAGCTGGAAGACGGGCCTGGGCTTCAGCCTGGCGCTCGGCGGGCTCTATACCTATATCTTCATCCTGATCCAGCTCGAGGATTATGCCCTGCTCTTCGGCTCCATCGGCCTCTTCATTATCCTGGCCATCCTCATGCATTTCTCGAGGCGCATCGACTGGTACGGCAACCATGAAGATCAGGCGGATCCGTCCCTCCCAGAAAATACGCCAGCCCCTTAAGCCCCAGGGCTGCAAAGCTCCGGGGATTCCGGAGCTTTGCAGCCTATCCGCCATGAATCCGCGCAAATCCCTGCACCCGAAATCCAGGCTTGCCTCGTTCCGCTACGCCTTCCGCGGGCTGCGGAGCCTGCTGCGCCAGGAGCCGAATATCAAGCTGCATGCGCTGTTCACGGTTCTTGCCCTGGTCCTCGGCTGGCTGCGCCAGCTTTCACGGCTCGAATGGATCGCCCTGGTTACGGCCATCGCGCTGGTCTGGATCACGGAAGCGCTGAATACCTGCATCGAAGAGCTCTGCAACCTCGTAGCCGGCGAAGCCTTTCACCCGAAGGTGAAGCTCATCAAGGACATTGCCGCCGGCGCGGTGCTGATCGCTTCCGCAGCGGCCCTGGTCACGGGCGGGATCCTGTTTTTAAGATAGTTGCGGCAATACGCCGAAACATCGGAGCGGCCCCGGACGGCCATGTCCTTCCGTCAAGGATTTCCATTGCGAAGCCTCCCTTCGCTTCAGATCCCGGTACAAAATAGCGGCGCCCGTCCTGCAACGGCGCAGACAACATATTCCTTATACAAGACTCTTCTGTATGAAAGCCAAGATCTTCCGGTCTGCCCTCCGGTTCCCGGGCAATGCGATCATCGCCGTCCTGACCTTGCTGGCCCTACGCATGGCGCTCCACAGGAGCTTCCATTTCGGCTTCCTGATCTGGAATATTTTCCTGGCGACACTGCCGCTCCTTATGGCGACGGCGGCCCGGAATACGCCGGATGCGAAAAAGGGACTCGCGCTGAGCCTGCTCTGGCTGCTGCTGTTCCCGAATGCAGCCTACCTCGTCACCGATATCGTTCACCTGGAGCCCATTCCCGGCAGGCGCTTCTGGCTGGACCTGGTCCTGCTTTTCGGGACCGGCGCCCTGGGCATCGCCCTGAGCCTGCAATCGCTGCGCGAGATCGAGCGGCTGCTGGCACGCTGGCTGCCCCGGCGATGCATGCCGCTGCTAAGCGTCGCGCTGCTTATGCTTAGTGGTTACGGCATCTACTTGGGCCGCGTCGAGCGCTGGAACTCCTGGGATCCGCTGCTGCAGCCGGTCGCCCTGCTGCAGGATATCTTCAACGACTTCCGCCATCCCATCCGCAACCGCGAAGCCTGGGAGCTGACCGCGTTGTTCGCCGGCCTGCAGCTGGGCAGCTATTTCCTGACAGGCTCAGCTGCGTCAACGAAGCCTGGGAAACAGGGCGAAGGAGAACCGGGCCGGCCTTGAATCCGGGTGAGCGGGCCTCCTTAAGAGGATGCGCCGCTTTCGGCATAAAAAAAGCCGCCCGGAATCCGGGTGGCTTTTAAAACGCGCATCTCTCCCGCGAGAGCCTGATGCGATCAGGGCTTGAAGGCCGATGCGTCGATCGTAGGGTTCACTTCGATCTTGGTGAATTTCTGGTCCCCGCCCTGCTCGGACTTTACAGACATCGGCACGACGATACCCTCCTGCTTCTTATAATCGCCATAGGTATTGGCCAGCTCGCCTTCCTGGTTTTGCACCTTTATCATCCGGCTGGTCTTTACCAGGTAATAGGTTTTCATGTCCAGATACAGGTCCGTCGCATTGCCGGCAGCATCCAGCGCCTTGAGACGATAGTATTGATCGGCCTCAGGCGTTCCTTTGCCCGGTACTACCGGCTTGCCGTCGAGCGTGGAGATGCCCCCCGCTTCAAACGTATAGCCGTGGTCAGCCATTTCCATGATAAGATCCCCGAGGAAAAGCTCGGTTTCCGAAGTCTTGAACATTTCATCCGGCAGCTCCTCCGGCTTGGTCATGCCCTGGGGCGGCAGGAACATCCAGCCCTTGGTCGGGGTAAGGATGAAATAGCATTTGGAGCCCATCACTTCGAATTCCTTGCGGACGCCCGTGTTCCGGACCTTGCTGACGGTGAGCGGCATGTCCATGCCCATCATGTTCATATTGCCGGTCAGGCGCAGGCTGTTCACCGCCTTCCAGGCTTCCGCGCCGCCAACGGCGTCGTTGTGCTTTTTGAGGATCTCTTCGGCGCTCTGGGCTTGCAGGGAGGTGGCGCTGAAAAGCAGGGCTGCGCCCAGACCCAGCAGCATTCGGAATTGGTTGCTCATAGTGGATTGATAATAGGCAAATGTAGGGCTGAAGGCCGCATCTAGCCGATTGAAAGAGGAGAAGACTATCCCGGCGTACCTGGACAAATTCAGAGTAATGCAAGAATGTTTTACAGTCCTGTTCCTGAACCGTTTCTCCCGAGGTCTATATACCGTAGACGGCATTGCTTATGCAAGTACTCTGTTTGAATACAGGATTTGCGGGTTAGCCGAATCCTCGTTATAAGTTCGATTAGTGGCATTTCAGTTTGTAGTCAGTATTCAACCTGCAACTTCTTCCTTTGTCCCCTGAAATTCCAGGCCGGCTTCACAAAAACTTCCAGCTGCGGCTTCCTGAATCAGGCAGGCATCTCGACATAGAACGCATACATGCCGCTGGCATCTCCGACAGGATTGCTGAGAGGTACGAACACCTCCTTCGTACTGTCGGTCCCCCGGAGTCTTATGTATTGAGATGCTTACGAGCCAAGTACCAGGATGAGCCCCAGCTGCAGGCCTACGTTCCCGAACGGGATCCGGTATCGCGGCAGCATACCGGGCTGATCCGGCGCTACGCCGGGATTTCCCATGTATGCATCGGAATAGATTACGCGCCGTTCCCGCTCGGGCTTCCCGGGCATATTGTCGGCGCCGTTACAGGTGCTCTCCGCCAGATAGGCTTCCTCCGCCTGAAGCATCATGGCCAGAAAGCTCAGCTCCGCCGTAGCCGAAAGATTGTTCGTAAGCGGCAGGCGGTAGCCCAGGGCCGCACGCAGCCCGGGATCGAACTTCGTATTATAGATCTTCCGGTCCCGGTACACGGCACTGTCCGTTACCGTCTCGGTCAGGGACTC
>JASLDA010000359.1 GCA_030151745.1 Chitinophagaceae bacterium
ATGCTTACATCATGCCGTAGACCAGGCTCAGGACACGCTCTGAGGCGAAGTCCATGCCGAAGATCAGCAGGGTGATGAGCGCGAGCGATACGAGCACGATGATCGTTGTCTGCTGTAGCTCATCCCAGGAGGGCCAGCTCACTTTGTGTACGAGCTCATCGTATGCCTCCTGTACGTACGTACCGAATTTTGCCATTGATCAATGCAAAATGTAAAATGCAAAATGTAAAACAGAACCTCTCGGGGTTTTCAATTTTGCATTTTGCATTTTGAATTAATAAAGCACGGGCACGCGGATTCGAACCACGATCAAAGGTTTTGGAGACCTCTATTCTACCATTGAACTATGCCCGTAAGAGAAGGAACTAAAAAGCCCGCCGGAGCGGGGATTGCAAAATTAGTGAGAGTTTTGAAAACGGCAAGGGGCGCGCTGGAAGATTTTTCAAGGCGCTGCGCGGTTTCTGGCTCATGGCATCACGGTGTGCAACCCCGGCATGATAAAGGCTGCCCCTCCGGACAGCCTTTATCGTGAATCGTGGGCAGCAGCCCCGCCCTAGTCTTTGCTTGAGAACTACGGACTAAAAGCTAGTTTCCTGCCTTGAACTTCTTCACCGCCTCGGTCAGCTTCCTGGTGACCTCCTGGGCATCGCCTACCACGCCGTAGTCTGCGGCCTTGAAGAAGGGAGCTTCCGGGTCCTTGTTGATGACGACGATGGTCTTGGAGCCGTTTACGCCGGCCAGGTGCTGGATGGCGCCGGAGATGCCCACGGCGATGTACAGGTTCGGGCGGATGGTGCCGCCGGTCTGGCCGACATGCTCGTGGTGCGGACGCCAGTGGCTGTCTGCAACCGGGCGGGAGCAGGCGAGAGAGGCGCCCAGTACGCCGGCCAGATCCTCCAGTACGCCCCAGTTTTCCGGGCCCTTCATGCCGCGGCCGCCGGAAACCACCAGCTCGGCTTCGGACAGGGGCACCGTGCCGGTGACCTTATTGGTAGCGATCGTCTTGATGCTGAAGTCCTTGTCGTCGAAGGGAACGGCGAGCGTTTCGACGCTTGCGCTGCCTTCGCCGGCCTTTACCGGGAAGGTATTGGGCATCAGGGTGATGACCTTGACGTCGGAGCTGATCTTTACATCGGCGAAGGCCTTGCCGGCGAATACGCCCTTGCGGACGACGAAGCCGTTGCTCAGATCCGGCTGGGCGATGGCGCCGGCCACGATGCCGGCCTTGAGGCGGGCGGCGATGCGCGGGGCGATCATGCGGCCCATCACGTCGTGGCTGAGGATGATCACCTTGGCGTCTTCCTTCTGGGCGGCAGTGATCAGGGCCTTGGCGGCAGCGCGGGCGCTGAAGTTGGCTAGGCGCTCGTCGGAGACGTGCAGCACCCTGACGGCGCCGTACTTGCCGAGGTCCTTCAGCTGGTCGTCGGCAATGGTGCCGAGGGCAACTGCAGTGGCAGTGGTACCGAGGCTCTGGGCTACGCCGGCGGCGTATTGCACGGCCTCGAGGGATTTCTTCTTGAATGCGCCGTCGCTATGCTCGGCGAAAACGATAACGGACATGTTTCTTAGAATGAGCTAATTAGCGAATACGCGAATTAGTGAATGTTAGAAAAAGAGTGATGAGCGGCTGACTGTTGAATGCCGAATTGTGCAAGCGGATACATTCGCATATTCACAAATTCGCAAATTTACAAATCAGATAACCTTGGCCTCGCTATGCAGCGCCTGCACCAGCTCGTCCATCTGGTCTTCGGTGAACATCTTGACGCCGGTCTTGGCGGGCGGCAGCTGGTAATGAACGATCTCGGACAGCGGACCGGCGCCGGAGGCCGGAACGACCTTCAGGGGCTTGGTGCGGGCCGCCATGATGCCGCGCATATTCGGGATGCGGGCTTCGGCCATGCCCTTCTGGCAGGAGAGCACCAGCGGGAGCTCGGCGGTAGCCACTTCTTCGCCGCCTTCGATCTCGCGGGAGACGGTGGCGGTATTGCCGCTGATGTCCAGCTTCGTGGCGAAGCCGATATAATTGGCGTCCAGCAGCTCGGCGATCGCACCGCCGACCACGCCGTTGTTGTAGTCAATGCTCTCCTTACCCGTCAGGATGAGGTCGTAGCCGCCGTCCTTGGCGAAGTTGGCGATCTCCGAAGCCACGTGGTAGGGATCGTTGCTGTCGGTATCGATGCGGAAGGCTTCGTCGCCGCCCAGGGCCAGGGCCTTGCGGATGACGGGCTCGGCATCGGCCTTGCCGACGGTTACAAGGTGCACGGCGCTCGCAGTGCCGGCTTCCTTCAGCTCGAGGGCGCGGACCAGGGCATACCATTCATCATACGGATTGATGATCATGGTTACGCCGGCCGTATTGAACTTGGTATCGCCATCCGTGAAGGCAATCTTGGTGGTGGTATCAGGCACCGGGGAGATGCAAACGAGGATTTTCATAATTGATAGGCAAAATTAGGGGAATGGGGTTGCAATAGCGTCCCGGAAGCCCCGGCCCGACGGCTAAATTCCCCCAACGGCACTACTTTATTTAAGCCCGTCAGTATGCAATACCTCAAATCGCTTCCCCTGGGTCTTGCGCTGCTTACGAGCCTCGCCGCGACTGCGCAGGAAGAATATCATACGGCGCCGGCCAGCGCGGCTTACAGCAAGCCGCAGCTGGCGGGGAAGATCTTTATCGGCAGAAATTACCGCGATATCTGGATGAAGCCGGTACGGCTGAAAGTATTTTATATCACTAGGGAAAAAGGCGGCTTTAAGATCGACAAGCTGGGCGGAGGGATGCAGACGAAGAACCTGCGTATGACCGACAGGAACGGGGCGGAATGGTCGCTGCGGACCGTGGACAAGACGGTTGAGAAAGCGATGGATGCGGAGGGGATCAATAACGGGACGGTCCGGGTATTCGCGCAGCAGAGTATTTCGGCGGCTATGCCCTACGGGGCGCTGACGATCCCGCCGATGGCCGAAGCCCTGGGCATCAATCACACGGCGGCAGAGGTATTTTACGTCCCCGACGATCCGGCCCTGGGCAGGTTCCGCGGCATTTTCGCGAACACGGTCTGCCTGCTGGAGAAGCGGGAACCGGTGCTTTACGAAGGAGATAAGGTCCACGGCACAGATAAGGCGCTGCGCGCGCTGCGCAGGAA
>JASLDA010000405.1 GCA_030151745.1 Chitinophagaceae bacterium
GAGTCATCGTGGGCGTTCCGCTCTTCGGCTTCATGGGGCTGATCTTCGGCCCGCTGCTGATCTCGTATTTCCTGCTCCTCATCCGGATCTACCAGATCGAGTTCGCGGCGCGGAAGCGCGAATAAGCGGGGCTCCGGCGGTTAATTGCCGGAGCTCATCAATATTCCTGTCCCTGGTAAAAAATGCGGAAGAAGTTCTGCCCGATCTTGTATCTCAGGACATCGTAGGCCAGATCCATGTTCTCGACCTCGGCGCTGGTGACATCGTATATCTCCCCGGCGCTGAACATCCGCAGGATATTGCCGCGGTTGCGGTAAACCATCGAGTTGTATTGCACCAGGTAGTCCTGGGGGTAGTAGCTGTCGATCTGGGTGATCTGGCCCTTGTAGAAAATCCGGAAGTAGCCGCCCGCGTCCTTAAACCCGACGATATTGTCGCCTACATGGTAATCGGGCCGGAAATACCCCAGGTTGTAGATGCTGTCGGCATAAAAAATCTTGAAATAACCGTCCGTGGAGATATACGCCACCAGGTTATCGCCGGCCGTATAGGACTGGGGCGGAAAATTCTCAGCGACCACGGTTTTCCCGTCGTGCCAGATCTTGAAGATATTACCGGCATCCAGGTAGGCGACGGTGTTGCGGCCCACATCGAATCCGTTTGCGGGATACTCTTCCTGGGTAAGGATCTGCCCGTGATAGAAAATATGGAACTGCCGCGCGTAATTGTTATAGGCAGCAACGTTATCGCTCACCTTGATGCCTTGCACGGCCTCGCCGGCCAGATAACTCTCCAGAGGGATGATTTCACCATTGTAATACGCCTTGTATTCCGTCCGGACCCCGTCCAGGAACACGACGAGGCTGTCGCCGAGATAGTATTCATTGGCAAGCAGCGAAAGATTCTTTACCGCTCCCCGGTCGAACACGTTCAGCGATTTGGCATTCAGAAAAATGGTGAGGTTGTCGCTGGTGAAGAAATTGTTGGTAAAGCCCGAATTAATGGTGCGCGTGCCGCCGCCGTAGTAAATTTTGAACGTGCGGCTGTTGTCCAGGTACGGGATCGTGGTGCGGCCGATCTGCAGGTTGGTCGGCGGCAGGTAGTCGATCTTGCGCAGAATACCGTTATCCCAGACCATCACCTGGTTCTGCAGATTGGTGTAGGCGGTAAGCGGCTGTGCGGCAAGCGGGGCTAATGCAAGCGAGAACACTACCAGCAGCAGCGTACGGATCAAGGCCATAAACGTGTGTGTGAAGCGTAAAGTTGCGGAATTCCGGGCATAAAAAAAGCCAGCCTGAGAACAGGCCAGCCCCTATAAACCCTATCACTATGAAAACTGGTACAAAGATAATGTACCCGATCTATGTTGCTACAAAAATAAAAGACGGATAACATCAAAAAAACAAATCCTACTATCAGCAGGCTCAACTTGTTAATACGTTCCGCAACAGCAGGATCTCCCGGGTATAAAGACGGCGAAACGGGCACTGGTGTTAGGGAACGATCGTCCGTATTCTGTATCGATACCGGAAGTGCCGGAAGTTTCATTTCGGTTCCTGTTCCGGGTCGGGCGGCATAAAAAAAATCCCGGGACGGGTCCCGGGATTTCCTATCTAAAACATTATCAGCGGATCAGCGTCACATCGCCCTTGTAGGAGTAGACCTTGCCGTCCGGCGTCCCTACGCGTATGAGGTAGTTGTAGCTGCCCATTTGCTGGTCGACGCCTTTCCACTTGCCGTTCCAGCCGTGGTTGATATCGGTCGTGCTGAACACTTCCTGTCCCCAGCGGTTGAACACGCGGAACTCCATCAGGCGGTAGAAGGACGCGTTCACGAGCTTGAACTCGTCATTAAGCCCGTCATTGTTCGGCGTGAAGGCCGTAGGCACGAGCTGATTGACGTGGTAGTCGATGCTCACCGTCACCGTATCGGTAGCAGAGCAGCCGTTGCTGTCGACACCGGTCACGATATAGTTCGTCGTTTCCTGCGGAGATACCAGCGGAGCCGGGGAGTTCGGGTTGCTTACGCCGCTGACCGGCGTCCAGGTATACCGGCTGGCACCGCGGGCGAAGAGCTGCACGCTCTGGCCGTATGTGATCGTCGTATCGTTGCTGGGCGAATAGACATTGGGCAGCGGCCAGACGTTTACGGTCAGGAACATCGTGTCGGGGCAACCGAGTTCGGAGCCGGGGTTGTCGGGGTTGCCGCGGTTCACGTCATTGGTAAAGACCACTGCGTAGGTTGTCGTCTGCTGTGGGCGGGCAACCGGGTCTGCGCAATTGGTGCAGCTGAGGGAGCCGCTGCCATCGCTGAATACGCCGTTGCTGTACTCGAACCAGTTGTAGTCGTCACCGCCGGTAGCACGCAGGAAGGCGGGCTGATTGCGGCAGATGAAAGTATCCTGGGGACCGGCGCTGAGATGGTGCTCCGGCTTGATGATATGAAGCGAGTCGCGGACCAGGCATCCGTTCCGGCCGACCGTATAGACAGCGTAGTTGAAGTCCTTCGATACATATGCCGTCGGGTTCTGCACAGTGGAATCGTTCAGGTAGTCGCCCGGCAGCCAGTGGAAGGCGAAGGGCATATCGGGCGAGGGGCAGAAGGTGAAGCGCGTCACCGGGATCTGCGAGTATCCCTGAACCGTCGGGGCGTTGCCGCCGCATACGTTGATCCCGTTATCGTATTTCTGGATGGCGCTGCCGGGGGTCATGGCAACCGGGTCTGATCCGACCGGGTTGGCCGTGGAGGGCCCCATGCAGAGGTCTACCAGCAGGTTCTTGGTCGTATCCCAGCTGTAGGGCACGTCGAACTTGATCTGATTCCAGTCGTTCGCCGTCAGGGTATATGTATTGACCGTAGCTACGGTAGTGCCGGAAATGAAGGACGCGTTGGTCGGGTTCGCCGGGAAGGCTTCCTGGTCGACGCAGGCGAGGGAAACGGTCAGGCCCGTCAGCGGCGCGGTGCCCAGTACGGTCGGGTTCACGTGCAGGAACGAGATGCTGTTGATCGTGCCGCTGTAGAACCCTGCTTCCAGCAGCTGGCGCTTCGGAATGATGTACTGGTATTTATGATACGTACGCTCGGAATAGAACGGCGTATTCACGGTGTTGAATGCCGGGCTGTTGCCTTTCCCCACGGTTGCCGTATCCTCGTCGGCCGGGTTGCAGGTAATGGGATTGTTGATACCGCAAGGCAGGTTCGTCCGGGGAGCCGGGCCGACGGTGTAAGACTGCAGCTGAACGAAGCTCGGGCGGCAAACGATCAGCACATCCTGTGGCGCCACGACCTTTACCGTAGTGTCGATGAAAACCGTAACGGTATCGGAGGGCTTACAGGCGTAGTCCGTATTGGTCGTCGTGACCACGTAAGTATAATCGCGCGTCGGGCCAGCCAGGGGCTTGGGGCAATTGTCGCAGGACAGGAATTCGGGCGGGTTCCCGTTGATATCGGTCCAGGTGAAACCGGTGCTTCCGGGCGCGTTCGTGCTCAGCGTAACGGGCCGCTCACCCAGCGGGCAGGACAGCAGGTCGGGACCTGCATCCAGTCCTGGCCGGACGATGATGGTAAACGTAAACTCCCGTCTCAGGGTGATCTCCTGCCCTACCGCGCAGGTACTGTCGACGGCCAGGATCGAGACCGTGTGGCGGCCGAGCTGGGCTGCGGTCGGGGTCCAGTTCACAGCCGCGTAGCCGGTTCCTCCTGTCACGGTGGGAGTGATGGTCATGCCGGGCGGGAGCGTGCTCGCCGGGTAGATATAGATCATGCCGTTCGGGTTATTGGATTTGGCATTGACCACGAAGGAGAGCTCCGATTGGGGGCAGGCGTTGAGAACCACCTCCCCGTTCGCCGTATCGACCCGCTTGACCCCGGTTACATTCTGGGGCAGGCTGTCCATGGTAGGCGGCAGGTTCGTACAGGGCAGCACCGTTATCGTCAGGTCGCGGGAGACATAGCTCAACGTATCGCCCTGGGGCGTGAAAGCATAGGTCCGGTACGCCAAGGCATACTTGCCCTGTACCCCGGCCATGAAGTTCGCGCGGCCGGAAACCGGGGAAACGCTATAGTACATGTTCGTTCCCGTGGGCAGCGCGGAAGAGAATCCGGTATTGTAGACGATCTTTACGGGAGCAGGGGCCGGGAATGTCCAGCTTTGCTGCGGATCGATCTTAACCGTATAAAGGGAATCGCCGTCAGGATCGTTCGGCAGGTTCGACAAGGTGGCCGGCTGGTTTACGCAGCAGAACGTGAACGGGATACCCAGATAGCGCGGCGTGTTGTTGTTGTAGCGCAGCAGGTTGTTCATGCCGGCTTCCATGTAGAAGCTGGGCCCGGCGCCGTAGTTGATATTGGCATAGCTCAGCAGGCGGCAGCAGGACGACCAGATGAACTTGTAGTCCCGTTGCCGGCTGGGCAGCACTACCGTATCGACATATACGCGGCGCGTGTACCCCGAGTATGCCGTATTCGCGGGCACCCGGCAGGAATTGATCTTGGAGAACTCCGGGCAAAGATTATCGAGCGTATCCTCGATATTCGGGTTCTTCATGACAAGGCTCTTGCTCCAGGGCGTTGTAGCATTGGGATTCGTGCGAAGCGCCTCGCCATAGGATTCTACGTGCACGCCATATTCCGTATTGCTCAGGGCGAGATTATTCCCGATACATATCCGGTAGAATACAAGTGTCACCTTGTACTTCAGGTCGGTAGGACCAGTGCCGATATAATCCACCCACATGTCCGCGGATGAGATGTGGTCGGCGTAGCTCTTCACGGCTCCGAAGGAGCAAAGGACCAGGAGCAGCGACAATAAGCGTATAGGTTTCAGCATCGTTTTCGAGATTAATCGTTGATTATCAACAGGAAATCGGGCGCAGCCAGCGTTAAAAGTTTTCTAAAATACGGAATTTGCCGAACATGCAGGCTTTGCCGTTCCAGAGAATAAGACAGCATGGAATTCTCATGCGTTGGCATTCATCCAGAATTTCTGTACGGCGTTGACGGCAATGCTCATATCAAGCTCGCGCATGCACTTGAAATGCCCCCGCGGGCATTTGTCATACCCCAGCTTGGAACAAGGGTGGCAGCCAAGTCCCTGGCGCTCCAGCAGCAGGCTTTTGGGATTTACCCGCGTCTTCAGGTTATTGCCCCCGTAATAGGGGAACATGCCCAGCTCCGGCGAGGTATTTCCCCAAAGGGAAACGATAGGCTTCTGGAACGCTGCCGCGACATGCATCATGCCGGTATCGTTGCTGACCACTACCCGCGCCCGCTCCACCAGCGCCGCTGATTCGTTCAGGTTGAACTTTCCGCATGAGTTGTAGATCTTGATCGGATCCTGCTCCGCGATGATCCGCCCCAGGTCCCGGTCGTCCGGTCCCCCGATGAGCATCACCGGGAAGGGCACCTCGGCGCAGAAGCGCTGCCATTGCTCCGCCGGAAGCTGCTTCGTATGATATGAGCCCCCGATCACCGCGGCGACGTAGCCGGTCCAGTGGGAGGTGGGAATATCGTCGTTGGAAACCCTCCCCTGCTCCGGGATGAAATAGTCCAGGCCCAGGCCGTCGTTGCGGACGCCGATCGGCCTTACCGCTTCGAAGTAGCGCTCGACGATGCTCTCGTCCGGCATCAGGTTGCGCCGCAGGTTTACCAGGATCCATTTCTGGATATTGCGCTTGGGAAAGCTGGCGCTTTTCACGCCCAGGCCCGTTTTCACCCGGGCCGTGCGGATATTGTGATGCAGGTCCGCCACGAAATCGAAATGCTCGCCGCGGAGCCTGGGAATAACGGCGTCGAGATTATCCTGCAGGAGATGCAGCTTGTCGATATTCGGATTTGCGCTGAGCACCGGTGCGAACTCCGCCTTGGTCAGGTAATGGATCTGCGCCTGCGGCAGCTGCTGCCGGATACAGCGGAGCACCGGCGTGGTCAGCACGATATCGCCGATGGAAGAAAAGCGGATTACAAGGATCTTCAAAAACGATATTTTAGATTGAAGATTGTAGATTTTAGATCGGGCAAATTAATACCGGGCTCAATAACCCGCGTAGGAAAGCTCGCAGAATGCACGCTCTTCCTTGACACCCAGCGCGCGCTTGGCCACCATGGTCAGCCCCAGCACGGCACCGGCATACTGCTTCGTATCCGGCAGCGGCCCCAGCACCTTTACATAGATGCTCCGGCCGTTGTTCATGTTCCGCACCTTGATGATCGAGCCCCGGGCCGCCGCGTTGTGAAAAGCGAAGGCCGCGGCGCCGGGGGCCTTGCTGTTCAGGGTATAGAACGCGACGCTGCCTTTCTCCGTAGTTACCACCTGCCCGTTCTGGGTCTGCTCGTTCCAGATATCGCCCATGGTCTGGACGGGCGGCCGCGGCGCCAGGATCGTGTCTGCGATCACCGGGCTTGAAGGCGTCGGCAAGGGGGCCGCCGGCGCCGCAGCCATGTGCGTCGGCAGGGGCGAATCGGCCAGCAGCCTCCGGTCGTAGCGCACCCAGCCTACGCAGAGG
>JASLDA010000416.1 GCA_030151745.1 Chitinophagaceae bacterium
CTCGTACTCCCGGATGGCGTGAACCACCTCGCGGAGCTCCAGCCCTATAAAAATGAAGATCACGCCATTCAGGATATACTGTACAACGTCCCAGACCGCATAGGTCATGATCCGGCTCTCGTGGCTGAAGATCTTCGAGGAGCGGAAAGACAGGAACAGGCCCGTGGCGACGACCGCCAGCACGCCGGAAAGATGGAAGTGCTCGGCGATCAGGTAGGAGGTGAAGGGCGTCAGGAAGGTGAGCGTCACCTCGATGATGGGATCGCAGATAAAGCGCTTGTGCACCTGGTACATGAGGAAGCCGATACCCAGCCCGATGGCGATGCCCGCGCTGGAAACCCAGAGGAAGTTGACCCCGGCCTGCCAGAGTACGAAGTTGCCGGCCGTGATGGCAGCCAGCGCGTAGCGGTAGGCGATCAGGCCGCTGGCATCGTTGACCAGGCTTTCGCCTTCGAGAATGGCCAGCAGCCGCGGATTCAGCCCCAGCCGCTTGGTTACGGACGTAGCGGCGATGGCATCCGGCGGCGAGACGATGGCGCCGATCAGGAACCCCGTGGGCCAGTCGAGGCCCGGGATAATGCTGTGCGCCGCCCAGGCTACCAGCGTCGTGGTGAAGAGCACCAGCCCGATCGCTGCAAGCCCGATCGGGCGGATGTTTGCGCGGAACTCGTGCCAATTGGTGTACCAGGCGGCGCCGTAGAGCAGGGGCGGCAGGAAGATGATGAATACGACATCCGGATTCAGGGAAATGGCCGGGAGCCCAGGGATCAGCGAGATGCCTACGCCGCTCAGCACCAGGACGATCGGGAAGGGGAAATTGTAACGGTTGCTCAGCAGTCCCAGAAAGGTGATGCCGAAGAGTAGCAGGATGATAATTCCGAAATGCTCCATCACGGTAAATATAGGACCGATACCGCCCCGGCGGTGTAATGGCAGCATCAGCGTTATGGTTGTCTGTGCCGGGAAGAGCTGTAGCCCCGCAGCTCTTCAATGTATTGAGATTGTAATGCGGTTTCTTGAATGATTCTTGCTGATCGCTTAATAAAATTAAGTCTGGATTTAACTTTATTGATTTGATCTTTATCTTTGTGCGGAATCAATGCCGATGTCCAAGCAGCTTCCCGTCATCTGTCCTGCGTGTCAGGCGCAGCTCAGGGTCAAGAGCCTGAGCTGCGACGCCTGCGAGACCGAGGTCTCGGGGCATTTTCCCTTGCCGCGGCTGGCGGCGCTGACCGCGGACGAGCAGCAATTCGTGCTGGACTTCGTGCGCAGCAGCGGCAGCCTGAAGGAGATGGCCCGGCAGATGAATCTCAGCTATCCGACGGTGCGCAACTACCTCGACGATCTTATTTCCAAACTTCAACAGCCTTCCTGAAATGAAGCTCAGCAAAGATTGGCTGCTACATCCTTTTCGCCGTATCGCCGGCTTCGAGGCGCTCTGGCTGGGCCTGGGCCTCATGCTTCTCAGCGGATTCATCGCCTGGCCCGCCCATACGCATTTCGACGGGGCGGTCGACATTCATATCGGAGATAGGGCTGCGCCTCTTTGGATCCATCTGGCAGAGCCGTTCCTAGCCTGGGGATGCACGCTGATCGTTTTCCTGCTGGTCTCCCGCCTCGGCGCGGGCAGCCGGTTCCGGGCCATAGATCTCGCCGGGACCCTGGCATTGAGCCGCGCCCCCCTGCTGTTGGTGTCCCCCATCGGGTTTTTTCTCGCGGGGCCGGCCGATCCCCTGCATCCCGGGCCCGCGGTTCTCCTGACGATAATCCCGCTGCTGGTCGCCAGTATCTGGTCGGTCGTGCTGATGTACCAGGCGTTCAAAATTTCGGTGAACCCTAAGCAGCAGCGCAGCGCACTGCTGTTCGTTCTCGCGATTATCCTGGCCGAGGCCGCATCCAAATCGCTCTTTTTTCTCATCTACAGGCATTTTATCTTATGAAGCACTTTATACTTGCGCTGCTGCTGGCAATGAACGGCATCGCCAATGCCCGCCGTTACGAAAGCGTTTCGTTCACGCACGAAGGCCTGCAGGTTTCCGCGCGGCTGAGCCTGCCAGACGGCCCGCCGCCTTACCGGGCCATCGTGCTTGTCCCGGGCTCCGGCCCGAACGACAAGGACTGCACCGTCCCGATGTACGGCGCGAATGCGGACTGCCTCTTCCCGGGGCTCGTCGGGGATACGCTGCGGCCTTACAAGGGGCTTTCCGATGTGCTGGCAGATTCCGGCTATGCCGTGCTGACCTACGATAAGCTGGAATACAGCTATCCGAACACGCTGGGGGCAATTACGTTTCGCAAGCTCTGGCTGCCTGCAATGAGCGGCATCGCATACCTGCGCGGCCGCGGCGATATACGGCCCGACGACCTGGTGCTGCTCGGCCACAGCGAAGGCTCCACGCTGATTCCCTATATGGCTAAGGGAGATGCCGGTATTTCGGCGATGATCAGCCTGGCTGGCCCGCGTCGCTCCGCGTACGATACCTTGCTTTCATACCAGATATTGGAAATAGCCCGCTCCTGCGGCGGGGATACGGCCTCGGCAAAAGCCCAGGGTGCCCAGCTGATGTACTATTTCAGCCTCATCCGCTCCGGCAGCTGGAACAGCAGCACGCCGCCGTTTGCAGGGGTTCCCGCAGCCGTATGGAGCGACTATGTCAAGGTCGCGGATTCCGTCGTGATCAACTACAACGCCTTTACAAGGCCGCGCCTTTTCATCGGCCTCGGTGCGGACATGAATGTCCCGGTCGCTACCGAACTCTCGGCATTCCGGAACGAGGTAAAGGGCCGCGCGGATTTCTACGAGATCCCGGGCCTGAACCACTATCTCTGTACGGCCACCGACCCGGCCGTTTCGAAGGTGCTGAGCGATACTATCGTTGCCTGGCTGCGGCGGGAGCTGCCGCCCCTGGGCATTAAAAACACAACGGCAGGCACAGGCGCCAGGTTCCGCCTGCAGCGCGACGGGGCCGGGTGGCGGCTTTCGTCCGATAGCGAAGTCCTGCGCCATGTCAGCCTCTACGATTCCAACGGCAGGCAGGTGTACCGCGCCGAGGCCTCCGGCAGTGCCTGGACGTTCCGGCTTCCGGAGCTTGCCGCCGGGATCTACAGCCTGGAAGTGCAGGGCAGCAAAAGCCGCGAAGTCCTGCGCCTGAACCCGTAGGCTGATTTAAGATCTAAGATTGAAGATTGGCCCGGACGCCCGCCAATCTTCAATCTTCAATTCTTCAAAGTCTTCCCTGCTCGCGCAGCTTCCAGTAGCGCAGCAGGCCCGTCACCGACATCCAGCTTGGATTTGCGTATTCGTAGAGCTGGATATCCTCTTTGCTCATGCCCAGCTTCCGGTAAGCGGCGGCGGTGTAGGCGATGAAGTCTTTCGTGACGGTTTCAACGGGCGTGCCGGAATCGTAGTGCGGCTTTATCCAGTCGGCCCATCCGTGCAGCGCTTCTCCCAGCTGATCGAAATGCTCCCCGACATTGGTCACAAGGCCGTAGTGCGTCAGGAAAAGCCCTTTCGGGGCCAGGCCCATTATCCGCTTCATCGAAGCATCCCATAGAGCGACGTCTATATCGGGCGGGGGACAGGGCGGCAGCGGCGGCCCGCCATTGATCTTGACCCCCGCTACATCGCCCGTGAACACCCAGTCCCCGAACTGGAATGCCGTATGGTGAACGGCATGCCCGGGCGTAAACCAGGGCACGATCGTCACGTCTCCGAAATCCAGCGCGACGCCGTCCTGCAGGACCTGCAGCCGGTCTTCGGGAATAGCCTGCATCGGTCCCCAAAGGCTGTCCATATGGTCTCCGTAGATCTGTGTCGCGGAGCTCACCAGCTTAGAGGGGTCGGCGAGATGGTCGCGGCCCTTGGGATGGACGTAGACCTGCGCCCCGAGCTCCGCCAGCTTCCAGGCCGCGCCGGCGTGGTCGAGGTGGATATGCGTGAGCAGCACGTGCCGGATATCCGCGGGGCGGAGATCATGCGCGGCCAGGCCCTGCTCCAGCCAGCCCCAGGTGCTCATGGGGCCTGTCTCTATCAGCACCGGGCCTGCGCCGGTTTTAATCAGGAAGGCCGCGATGGTCTGGGCTGCGTTCTGAAAGTGGAGATCGATGATGCGGATATGATCCATTCCGGGGCGAAATGTTTGATGAGCTTAGGCCCGAAGTACCTACAAAAACAGTGACAAAAAAAGGCCGGCGCTTCAGGAGCGCCGGCCGGGGGACTATTTTACGAGTCGCATTTCTTTCAGGAGCCAGCCCGCGCCTCCGAATTTCTCGATCACCCACAGCGTGTAGCGGATGTCGACGGAAATATTGCGGGATAATGCAGGGTCGAAGTACAGATCGCTCATGGTGCCTTCCCAGATCCGGTCGAAGTTGGTGCCGATCAGCTCGCCGCGGGCGTTGAGCACCGGCGAGCCCGAGTTGCCGCCGCTGGTATGGTTATCGGCGATAAAGGCGACGGGCAGGGTCTTCTTGTTTTTGGCGCCTGCGCTGCCTTCGGCCTGCTCGCGGCGGAGCTGGCTGTCCGCTTTAGGTATCGCCCAGCGCCCGTAGGCGCCGGTGGCGTAGAGCGAGCGGAGCCGCTCGGGGACCTCGAACTCGGCATTGCCCGGCTGATCTTTCGCGACGATCCCGTCGATATTGGTCTGGTAGCTGTAGCCGGCCGGGCCGTCGGGATCGATACCCTTCAC
>JASLDA010000419.1 GCA_030151745.1 Chitinophagaceae bacterium
CTCCTGCACACCGTCCATGATACGCCCCTGGGATTTGCTGAGCGCGATGATATCGTCGAGAATCTCCTCGGCCACCACATCGGGCGTGCTTCCCTGCCAGGGAAAGTGCCGGCTCCAGTATTCGGTGACTTCGTAGATGCGCAGACCGGTCGTTTCCTTGAAGCGGTTTTTGCTGACGCCGATCTTGTGCCTGTCGGCCACCCGGTTCATCGAAACACCCCAAAGCGGCTCCGTGTCCAGGAGCAGGCCGTCCATATCAAAAAGCACCGTCGTTATCATCGTCTGGAATTTCGCGCGAAGGTAGCGGGGCTGGATGTCTAATGTTTGATGTTTAATGGGGTGAGCTCCCCGGATGGGCTATTGGGACGCCGGCTCAGCCGGTCCGCAGCTCCGCTCTCATGCAGGCGAAGCGCGTTCAGTGCATCCGGTCCCCGCGGGGTGTCATTTCCCGCAGCACGGAAGCTTCCAGGTCCAGCCAGCCCTGCCAGGCTTTGCGCGTTCGTTCCTCGCCGGCGTACTGCGTCGCGAGATCGATGAAAAGCCTGTAGTGCCCGGCTTCGCTGACCATGAACTTGTAATAGAACTTCTGCAGCGCCGGGTCTTCGAGCCCTTCGGATAGCAGGCGGAACCGCTCGCAGCTCCGGGCCTCGATCAGGGCGCAGAGCAGGAGCTGGTGCATGAGCCGGTCTTCGGCGGAATCGCTCTTCGGGGCCTTTGCCAGCAAGGCATTCACATACTCGTCCTTGCGCTGCCGGCCCAGCTTGTAGCCGCGCTTCGTCATCTCGGCAAATACCATGCGGAAATGCCCCCATTCTTCCGTCACGACCGGCGCCAGCGCATCGACCAGCCCCGGCCGGTCGCTGTAACGCTGGATCAGCGAGATGCATTGCGTGGCGGCCTTCTGCTCGCAAAACGCATGATCGCTCAGCACGTCCTCCAATGAGATAGACGCCAGATCGGCCCAGCGCGGATCTGTAGGAAGCTTCAGGCCAAGGATGGCATTATCTGCGGTACTCATCTGGGCGCGAAGTTAAACGGGCGGGCTTTGCTTATACAGGTCGCATGGAGGAATTGGTCAGCTCTGAAGTACCGGCATATATCCGTATAAATCCTGGTTCTCCGCGGAGGCCTATTTGTGCAGAGGCAGCATTACTATGAATGTGCTGCCTTTGCCCAGGGCGCTTTCTACGCGCACGCGGCCGCCGTGGGCGTCCACCATGGCCTTTACATAGCTCAGGCCCAGGCCGAAGCCTTTTACGTCGTGGATATTGCCGGTATGGGCGCGGTAGAACTTCTCGAAGATATGCGACTGCGTTTCCTTGCTCATCCCGATGCCGTTGTCCCTGAAGCGGATCTGGAGCATATGCCCGCTGTTGTAAGTCTCCACGTCGATCCTAAGCGGGTCTTTCGAATACTTGATCGCGTTATCCAGCAGGTTGAACACGATATTGGAGAAGTGCACCTCGTCGGCATCGATCGTATGGCGGGCCGCCTTCAGGTGCAGGTTCAGGGAGCCGTGCTTTTCCTGTATCTGCAGCACCAGGTTGTCCGCCGTTTTCTGGATGATCGCATGCGCGTCCAGCACATCCTTATTCAGCGTGATCTCCTGGCGCTCGATCCGCGCCGCCTGCAGGATGGTCTCCACCTGCTTGTTCATACGCTTGTTTTCATCCTTGATCATGCCGCTGTAATAGCGGATCTTCTCTTCGTTGCCGATCACCTTGCTGTTGGTCAGGGCGTCGACCGCAAGCGAAATCGTAGCCAGCGGGGTTTTCAGCTCATGCGTCATATTGTTGATGAAATCGCTCTTGATCTCCGAGAGCTTCTTCTGCGTGAACAAGGTGCGCACCGTCAGGGCGAAGGCCCATATGATAATGGCCGTAAACACGACCGAAGCCACGATCATCCAGCCCATCTGCTCGATGATGTAGTTCTTGGGCTGCATGAAATAGAGGTAGAGCTTTTCCTGCTGCGCTGCGTTGCCGCTGCTCAGCTTGATCACGAACGACTCGGTGCGGTATTCGTCCTTGAACTCGGGGGAGGACAATACGGAGTAGCCGAAGTAGTTGGTCACCGTGTATTCGAAGGGCTGCTTGATCCCGTTGGCCCGGAGCGCCTGGCGGATCAGCTCCGACATCTGCTCGGGCCGGAAGAACTGGACGGTGAAGGATTTGTCCAGCAGGAACTCCCGGCTCCGGCTGTCCAGGATATAGACCCCGGTCAGTTTCTGGTTGCGCTGCAGAAACAGGTCGTAGGACTTCTGCTTGATGTCCTCCAGGGCCCGCTGGCAGCTTTGCGCATACTGATCCTTCTTCACCTGGATGGCATTCTTGATCCATTGCATCTGGATAAAGAGGATTCCAAGCACCGAAAGAGTGATCAGGACTACGATCAGGGGAAATACGCGCTTCATGAACGTGCAAAGTTTAGACTTTCAGCGACTATCAGCCTGCGACCTGGTCTAAAGTTTTGTAAAGTATGGTTGCTATTGATGTTGGATGATGTTGGATGATGTTGGATAGGGTTGGAAGCGTTGGATAATGTTCTGCATAGCGAATCCTGCTGCCCTTTGCGTTGGATGAAGTTGGATACGGTTGGAACGGTTGGATAATGTTCTGCATCGTGAATAAGCCTTGCATCGGCCGCTGCGGTTATGCGAAAGGCTGTTTTCCCAAACAACATCATCAGACTCTATCCAACTTCATCCAACATCATTAAACGCCGTCCAACTCAAAAAGCGCTCTAAACAAGGCGCCTGCCAGGATAGCCGAGCGGGTGCTTCCGCCGTCAAATTTTTTTTTCGGCCATTAGGCCAATATAATTAATTACACACGAATTGAATTATGTTCCTTGATGATTGATCAATCATCTTATAAAAATCAGCATTAATCACATGCTATATTTACCAAGATCATTAATAATATTGAATTAATAATTTTTCATCAAGCGAAATAAACGAGGCCTTCGATTTGCCGTCCTTAACCTGCGAATAACAAATCGTTCCTCACGTGAAAAAGATTCTAACATTCCTACTTGCGGTTTGTAGCATGAACGTGTTCGCTACAACAAACAACATGATTGACCTATTACCGATAGGCAATCCACTGATCAAATTTCTCGAGGCTACCGGCAGTCAACTCAACAAGTTCACATATGCCCTGCCCGCGGGAGACTCAACCGGACTTTTCGTCGTGTTCCAGCAGATGAGCGGCGCCGGCAACTTCACGGATACGGTTACACGGATCACCTATGGCGGCGTGCGCATGATACCTTCCGCCAATGTGGTCAGCGCAACGAATCTCAACGGCAGCAAGTTCTTCAACGTCGCGATCTACTTCCTGAACGATTCGGAGGCCGATACACGAACGGACGATACATTCCGGGTCACTTACTCCCAGGCGGCCTCCGGAAGCGGCACAGGCTATTCCTTCCTGATCTTCTCAGCCGATGAAGTAAAGCAGCAGATCCCCCTGGAGTTCTGCGGAGCAGTGCAGACGGGCGGCAATAACGGGGGCAACGACGCTTCGATATCATGCACTTCCGCGATATCCTACAATGCGGGCGATCTATTCCTGAGCGTCGGAGGAACGACCCAGAACGACGTCGGTCCCCTGGTAAGCAATTTCCCGGATTCGCTGATCAACCGGCCGGCAGCTTCGGGCTGGCAGGCCGTATTTTTCAAACAACTGACCGCGGCGGGCACTATCACTCCTTATATCACCGCCAAGAGCAATGCAAAGCGTTTTGCGTTACTTGCAACCCAGGTGAAATCCGTGGTACCGCCCCCGATAGTAAGCCTTGGCGTAACGCTGACCTCATTTAACGCGTACAGGCAAACGAGCGCCAATGTGCTGAACTGGACGACGGGCGCGGAGAACAACCTGGGGAACTTCGAAGTCCAGTACAGCGAAGACGGCAAGGCGTTCGGCACGATCGGATATGTGAGTCCGAATGGCGCCCGGCAGTACAGCTTCTACGATCAGTCCCGCGCCAACAGGTCCTTCTATCGCCTGAGGATCGTGGACCTGGACGGCACATCGGGGTATTCCAATACCCTTGTGCTGGAAGGCACTCCAGGCACTGCACCGGATGTGGTCGTGTATCCCAACCCCTGCAGGGGCACCTTCTCCGTAAACGTCAATGCTTCCGATTTCAGCCTGAAGATCATCAATTCCATGGGGCAGCAGGTGGGGTACACGCTACTCAGCGAGCCTGCCGGGCCTCATACCAGGACCGTAAGACTTGACGATGCCGCTACGGGCT
>JASLDA010000437.1 GCA_030151745.1 Chitinophagaceae bacterium
GACAGGGACGAAAAGCAGCGCAGATTCCATGGTCACGTCCCGAATGATTGCGGCGCGCAGCATAAAATCTCAGGATGATATCGATCGATTTTGGGGATAAGCTCTAAGCATATCCTTTATATACTAACTTAGAGCTATAACCTATCCATGAAACATATCGTCACGATCTGCGGCAGCCCCTAGCTTGCCGGCAACCGGGCCACAGGCCGCCTCGGCCCGCCTGTTCATCTCCGTAATCGTACCGGCTTATCCCGGATAAATCCCGCTTTATGTCAAAACCTGCAGCCCGGATCGGGGACATGCACGTCTGCCCGATGGTGACGCCCGGCACCCCGCCTATTCCGCATGTCGGCGGTCCGATTACCGGGCCGGGAGCCCCGACCGTGCTCATCGGAGGGGTGCCCGCCGCCCTGATGGGCGATATGTGCGTCTGCACAGGCCCCCCGGATACCATCGTCCTCGGCTCTGTCGGGGTCCTGATCGGCGGTAAGCCCGCGGCCCGCATGGGCGACCAGTGCGCGCACGGCGGCACTATCGTCGTCGGCATGCCCACGGTGCTGATCGGCGACGCCGGCGGCGGAGGCGGGGGAGGAGGCTCCGTACTGCCCGTAAGCGTGATGCTGGAGCTCATGCAGAGCGCCAGCCTGAGCCCGGAAGCCCGGCAAGCCGTGGCCCAGACCGCAAGTCTGCAGGAGGCGGCCAGCGATGGAACGCCGTTCTGCGAGGTCTGCAATTCCTGAAGCGAAAAGCATCTTCCACCGTTCAACCAGGCAAGCCAGGCGGCGCACCGTGCCGGGCAGCCCGCCACTGGTCCGGGCAAATCCGGCCTGCGCATAGAATTCCGGGCTCCGGCCGCCATAAATTTGAACCATGCTTCAGAACGCTACATTTCTCCTGCTCGATGCCGCCCGCATGGGAAGCACAATCGCCGAAGCCCAGGAGCGAAACGCCGCGCACGACTCCCTGTACAGGGGCAGCAGCAGCGAGCGTCTGAGCGGCGTGGCGCCCTATCTGTTCCAGTTCGCTTATCAGACGGCCTTTGCGAACTGGTATCTCAAGGCCGGCTGGGGCCAGTCCTGGGGTATACTCGTCCGCTCGGCTTACCCATTGGCAGCCGTGCACAAACATTTCCGGAAATTCCTGATGGTGCAGTCCGAGACCGGCCAGCAGCTGTATTTCAGGTTCTACGATCCCCGCGTGCTGCGCATCTTCCTGCCCACCTGCAGCAGCGAGCAGCTGTTCGAGTTCTTCGGCGGCGTAGTCGATTATTTTATCGCAGAGGACAAGGACCCCGCCTTCGCAGTGCGGTACCGACACGAGAACGGGCAGCTGCAGACGGACCGCATCCCCGTTGCCGAGCTGATCGCCGGCCTGCCGGCCCCGGAGCCGCTGAAGCGCCGGGACGGCGCCGATACCGCGCTGCCGCCCGAAACCGTAGAAGCCCTGCGGGAAGGAGGTATGCTGGAGGAGGTGTTGGCGGCCATGAACAACCCGGGGCAGCCCGAGCAGCCGGGCGGGGAACCGGAGGCAACAGCCCCCGGCCAGCAGGCTCCCTATCCCTCGGAGCACCGGGAAACCCCGGCACAGAAGCCGGCAGAAGCCCTCGAGACGAGCGCGCCGAAAAAATCGAAGTGGAATATGTTCGATTGATCCGCGGCACCCTGCGGCGACAATGCAATTCCACGCGGAGGTCGCGCAGGATCGAATCTTGTAACTCTTTTCTGGAATCCTATAACAGGAACGGCAGCCGGTCGCAGGAGCTTTGTATCGTAAAACGCAAAGCAATGACTGAAACAACATTCGCGCTGCCTCTCGCCGACGTAGAAAGCGAGCATTGCGCGTTTATCGTGGATAAAGGGCTGGCTAAGGTCGAAGGGGTGAAGACCCACAGGGTCGAGCTGAACAACAAGCGCGCAGTCATCACCACGGACGAGCCGGGAGAAGTGATCCCCCGGGCCGTCGCCGCGATCCGCGACCTCGGCTACAACGTCGACACCATCAGGAAAACGCTGCCGGTCACGGGCATGACCTGCGCATCCTGCGCGGCAAGCGTAGGCAGCATCCTCGGCTACCAGCCCGGGGTGGTGGACGCCGCGGTAAACTATGCGAACAGCAGCGTAAATCTAGAGTACATCCCGGCCATCGGGCATCTCGACGATTTCAGGAAAGCCGTTCAGGAAATAGGCTACGACCTCATCACCGACGAGAGCGAGAATGCCGCGGAGAGCCTGGAAGCCCTGCATAAAGCGCAGGCCCGAAGCCTTCGCCGCCGCACATTCCTTTCCATATCTTTCTCCGTGCCGCTCGTCGTCATAGGAATGTTCTTTATGGATATCCCCTATGCCAACTACATCATGTGGGCCCTGGCTACGCCCGTCGTGCTGATCTTCGGGAAGAACTTCTTTTTGAATGCCTGGAAGCAGGCGAAGCATCGCTCGGCCAACATGGACACGCTGGTGGCGATGAGCACCGGTATCGCCTATCTGTTCTCCGTGTTCAATACGCTGTATCCGGAGTTCTGGCATAAGCGCGGGCTGCACGCTCACGTATATTTCGAAGCAGCGGCCGTAGTGATCGCATTCATCCTGTTGGGAAAGATGCTTGAAGAGCGGGCGAAAAGCAATACGTCATCTGCCATCAGGAA
>JASLDA010000451.1 GCA_030151745.1 Chitinophagaceae bacterium
ATCCTGATCATCGTCACCTCCCAGCTTTCGGAGCATTTCCTGCTGTTCTTCGGCGTATTCCTGCCCACGCTGATCCACGTATACGTTTTTACGGCGCTGTTCATGCTGTACGGGGCCCTGAAGAGCGGCAGCCGGACCGGTCTCATCGGTGTGGTCGTCATGGCACTCTGCCCGGTGCTGCTGTTCAACCTGCTTCCGGACTTCAGGCCCTTCGGCATGATGGAGCAGAGCATCCGCATGTATGTCGGCGATCACGGCCGGGGCTTTATAGGGCTCAATATTTCCAGCCTGTCGAAAGCGCTGGACCGGGCGCCGGGTGCCGGAGAAAACCCGGCCATCTACTGGCTCGACCAGGTATTCCGCAGCCGGGAGGGCATCATGCTGCTTCGCTTCATCGCTTTCGCCTACACATATCATTACCTGAACTGGTTCTCCAAGACAAGGGTCATTCAATGGCATAAAGTTCCCCGCAAGCGCTTCATCGGGGTGATCGCCTTCTGGCTGATCTCGCTGCTGATCTATGTCTACGATTACCGCCTGGGCTTCATGTGGCTGTTCTTTCTCAGCTACCTGCACGTTTTACTGGAGCTGCCCCTGAACTTTACTTCCGTCGCCGGCATTGTCAAATATTGTTACCAGCGCCTTTCCGGCCCCGGCAAACCCGCCACATGAGTCCCGCAATCAGCACCAATCAATCCCTTTACGGCCTGAATACGTTCGGCATCCGCGAGACTGCGGACGCCGTGCTGAGCCTGACCGATCCGGCAGAGCTGTCCCGCCTCAGGCCGGGAGCTCTCGCTGCGCCCCTGCGCGTAATGGGCGGCGGCAGCAATATCCTGCTGACCGGCCCTGTCCGCGGGACCGTGCTGCTGAACCGGATCCACGGTATCCGGGTCGAGCGCGAAGACCCGGAGCACGTCTGGCTGCGGGCCGGCGCCGGCGAGATCTGGCATGACCTCGTCGTCTATGCGATCGCCAACGGCTGGGGCGGGATCGAGAACCTGGCCCTGATCCCGGGCACGGTAGGCGCATCGCCTATTCAGAACATAGGGGCCTATGGAGTGGAGGTCAGGGACACCATCGAAAGCGTGCGCTTCTGGGACCTGGAAACAGGCGCGTTCGGGGAGCTGGACAATGCAGGCTGCCGCTTCGGCTACCGGGACAGCATCTTCAAACAGGAGCTCAGGAACAGGGTCGTCGTCTGCAGCGTGCTGTTCCGGCTGACGAAGGCCCCTGTGCTGAACACCGCCTACGGCGCCATCCGGGAGGAGCTGGACCAGATGGGGCAGGAGGCCAATGTCGTAAGCGTCGCCCAGGCCGTGATCAATATCCGCAGGAGCAAGCTGCCCGACCCAGCCGTTACGGGAAACGCGGGCTCCTTCTTTAAAAACCCGGTCATCGGCATCGCCGAATTTGAAGCTCTGAAAGCCCAGCATCCGGGCATCCCCTCCTATGCGGCGCCCGAGGGCGTCAAGATACCCGCCGGCTGGCTTATCGAGCAGGGCGGCTGGAAAGGCCGGCGCATCGGCGATGCGGGGGTCCATCCCGCTCAGGCCCTGGTGCTCGTCAACTACGGGCAGGCTACGGGACATCAGATCCTGGAGCTCAGCGCGGCCATTATGGAAGATGTACGGACCCGTTTCGGGATCACCCTGGAGCGGGAAGTCCAGATCTGGTAGCCGCTTCGCTGCGCCTACAATGCACGTTTCGTTCCGCGCCCGGATTTCTTTCAGTGCCCTCCCTGGTAGAATTGCCTATTCCTCGCTGCCCCAGCTATATCCCCGGTGCGGGATACCTGCCAGCTGCAGAATGCGTTGGGTGACGGTATCCACGGCTTCTTCGATGCTCCGGGGACGGCTGTAAAATGAAGGGGATGCCGGGCAGATGATCCCCCCGGCCTCCGTAACCGCGGCCATATTCCGGATCTGGATGAGATTATAGGGCGTTTCCCGGGGCACGCAGATGAGCTTACGCCGCTCCTTGAGCATGACATCGGCGGCCCGCGTAATGAGATCGTCGGAGATGCCCGCTGCGATCCGGCCCAGCGTCCCCATGCTGCAGGGGCAGATGATCAGCGCGCCGAAGCCGGAGGAGCCGGAGGCGAATGGCGCAAAGAAATCGCTCTTATCCCATACTCTGAAGGGCAGGTCCTGTGGCAGGGAGCCCCGTTCCAGTTCCCATACCGTGCGGGCATTGGCGCTCCAGACCAGATGCGTTTCCACCGGTGCGTCGCGCAGCGCCAGGAGCAGGCGCTCCGCGTAGATGGAACCGCTGGCCCCGGTAACGGCCACTGCAATTTTTACATCTTGCATAACAGGAGGGTGACAAAGCTAAGCCGTAATAAATTGTAATTTCGGCATGCAAAAACCTGCTACGAATGAAACGAGTGCTTCTCGCCCTGCTGCTGCTGAGCCCCATATTGGCCTTCGCCGGGGGGAACGATAAAAAGAAGCCCGCTGCGCCGGCCGAAAGCGGCATCGAATGGCTCAGCCTGGATGATGTCCAGGTAGCCATGAAGAAGGAACCCCGCCTGGTATGGTTCGATGTTTACACGGACTGGTGCGGCTGGTGCAAGCATATGGACAAGACGACGTTCACCAACCCGAATGTCATAAAGTATATGAACGAGCATTTCTATGCCGTAAAGCTGGACGCCGAGCAGAAGACGGATATCCGCTTCCAGGGGAAGATGTTCAACGCTCCGAATCCGCCGCAGCCGCGCACCCCGCACCCCTTCG
>JASLDA010000461.1 GCA_030151745.1 Chitinophagaceae bacterium
TACAAGCCCTCCGGCAAGCTCGCGGGAAAAGCGGCGATCGTCACAGGCGGCGACAGCGGGATCGGACGCAGCATAGCGATGTACTACGCGCTCGAAGGTGCCCGGGTGCTGATCGTTTATAACGAAGCCGAGAAGGATGCGGAGAAAACCTGCAGCCTCGTAGCCAGGGCGGGCGGTACCTGCTTCGCCCTGAAAGCCGATCTGCGAGTCGAATATGAATGTGTAGCGGTGGTCGAAGAGGCCCTGCGCCGGTTTCGCCGCATCGATATCATCGTGAACAACGCGGGTAATCATGAAGAAGATTTTTCGATCGAGGACATTAGCCGGCTGCAGCTGGAGCAGACCTTCGAGACCAATATCTTCTCCTTCTTCTACATCGTGAAGGCGGCCCTGCCGCACCTGAAAAAGGGCTCCAGCATTATCAATACCGCGTCCGTGGTCGCTTACAGGGGCTCGGCGCATCTCCTGGATTATTCGGCGTCCAAAGGAGCGATCGTTTCGTTCACCCGCTCGCTCGCGGTAAACCTAGCGCCGAAAGGCATCCGCGTGAACGGCGTAGCCCCGGGGCCGGTCTGGACGCCCCTGGTCTACAGCTCCTTCCAGGCGGAGCACCTGGCCGAATTCGGGAAAGATACGCCCCTGGGGCGCGCCGGATATCCCTACGAGCTGGGCCCCGCCTATGTTTACCTCGCGTCCGAGGACAGCAGCTATGTCACCGGTCAGTTCATCCATATCAACGGCGGCGACGCAGTAGTGAGCTGAACGAAGCCGGGATCCTGGATTTAAGATTGGACGGAGTTCCGGGCCTTTGCCTTTGGCACGGTGAATTTGCATGTCGAGCAAGCGAATTCACATATCGCAGGCGCAAGCCGTGTTTCGCGTGCAATGCGAGCCTAAGCGCCGCAAGGCCTGTTCATGCTCGCATAGCGAGCGCAGCGCAGCTAGCCCGGTATGGGGAAATAGAGCTTGAATGTGGCGCCGGCATTGGGGAATCCATGCGCGATGATGCGGCCCTTATGGTTGCTCATGATGCGCTGGCATATCGCCAGGCCCGTGCCCTTTCCTTCGAAGCCTTCCTGGCCGGTATGAAGCTGGCGGAAGATGCCGAACATGCGGTCGGCGAGCTTGTTGTCGAATCCCAGCCCGTTGTCCCGGATAACGATGCAGTGGAACTGCCGGCCGGTCTCCACATCGGCATCCACCTCGTCGGCACCGGCGATCCGGGCGTCGATCTCGATCTCGGGGACGATGCCCGGCCGCGCGAACTTCAGCGCGTTCTCGAGCAGGTTGCGGAACAGCAGCCTGAGCTGGTCCGGATGGCCTTTGATGACGGGCAGCTCCCCGGCGGTGATCCGGGCGCCTGACGCATGGATTTCCCCGCTCAGGCTGGAAACGGCGCCGTTGAGCGCGTCCGAGATCGCGGCCTTTACGGCAGGGGCGCCGTCGTTGAGCGTCGTCAGGATCATCAGGTCGCCGACGAGATCCTGCATGCGCCTGGCGGCCGCCATCAGGCGTTCGCTGGTATGATGCTCGTCGGGGCGGGCTTCTTCCCGCTGCTGGTGCTGCCAGCGGTCCGCCAGTATCTGGATCTTGCGTAAGGGCTCCTGCAGGTCGTGCGTGGTCGCATATGCGATCTGCTCCAGCTCCTGCTTGCTTTGGGCAATTTCCATCATCCGTTGCTGGAGCTCGCCCTGGTAGCGGATGCGCTGCCGGAATTCCCGCACGAGCATGATGAACAGGATCAGGGTCAGCAGGCCGAATACCAGGCTGAGGGCCTTGGTCATGGCTACCGTGAGCTGCGCGTAGTTCTCGCGGTCGGCTGTCCGGGCTTTCAGCTCGATATTCTCCGCCGCGGCCATGGATTCCAGGGTTTGCTGCGCCTTCTGCAATTGAAGCACGTTCTCCTCGTACAGCTTCATGACGCCGGCCGAGTCCGATATCTTGCCGCTCATCCAGATTCGCCGCAGCGCGTTCAGGTAGAGCTTCAGACCCGACCGGAACATGACGAGACGGTCGGTCTGCAGGCCCTGGGAAGGGATCAGCGACTGTATGCTGTCGCTCAGCAGCCGGATGCGGTGGATCACCGGCGTGAACGACATCAGGTAGCTGCTGTCGTGCGTCAGCAGGAAGCGGAATTCGGCCTTGTCAAGCTCGTCCAGGCATTGCTCCAGGCCATTTATCTGCCCGACGACGATATGAGAGCTTTCGACCGCGTGCATCCGGCCGGCCAGCCGGGAAAAGCGCATGAACGAGATGGCAGACAGGATGCCTACCAGGAGAAAACTCACGGCGAAGGCGACGATCAACAGGCGAAGTCGAAACCTCATCAGGCCGGAAAGTTATCTCAAAACGTGGAATTCTCGCCTCATCTTGTTGTGTGGAACAAGGCGGTAAAAATTAACCTGTGAAGATATATTACGACTCGATATGGAAAGGCGCATTGATAGTCAAAGCGGTTACCCTTGGATTCACATAAAATTCATTCCGCCGCGAGTTTGGCAGCCGGATTGCAATACAGGAGGCAACAAGCCAAAACCTTAGTCCTTATGATCGCTCAACAGCAAACTCAACGCCAGCATCTCAAAATACTTCCCCAACAGATCCAGCTGCTGAACCTGTATTTCCTCAACAGCCTGGAGCTGGAGCAGCGGATGAAGAACGAAATGGAGGAGAATCCGTTCCTTGAGATGACCGCCGAGGAGCAATTTGACGAAGGCGACAAGAAGCCCAACAAGGACGATGTGCGGGATTACCAGGATTGGGACGAGTATGGCTATAACGATGTGCCGGATTACCGCCAGGAATACCAGAACTATTTCGACTCGGACGTCGCGCCGCAGATGGCCATCGCCGGCAGCCCGCATTTCAAGGACGACGCCCGCGAGCAGCTCCGTATGCGCAAGCTCGGCGAGCGCGAGCTGCAGATCGGGGAATACCTCATCGACGTGCTCGACAATCACGGCCTGATGGACCGCGATATGGACGAGGTGGCCGACGACCTCAGCTTCCACCTGCAATCCATGGTGGAAGTGGATGAGATCAAGGCCATGCTCAAGGTGATCCAGGAGCTGGAGCCCATCGGGCTGGGCGCGAAGAACATCCAGGAATGCCTGTACCTCCAGCTCAGCCGCGGCAAATACACCGAGCCGGAAGCGCGCCCGGCGCTGCGCCTGGTCAGGAACCATTACAACGACCTGATGCACCGCCAGTTCGAGAAGATCCAGCATGCGCTGAACATCGACGAGGAAGAGCTGCGCCGCGTGCTCACCTTCATCGGCACGCTGAAATTCTACCCCGTCAGCGAAAATGCCTCGAGCTTCGAGCCCAAGAGCACTATCATCCCTGATTTCATCATCACCCGCATCGGCGATACGATCCAGGTGCACCTGCAGTCCATGCGCTCGAATAACGTATTCGTCAACCAGGGCCTGTACGACCAGCTTTCTTCCCAGACTTCCTCCCGGGACCGGGGGGCGGCGCAGTACGTCAAGAGCAAGCTGCAGTCCGCGCAGTGGTTTGTCAATGCCGTAAAGCAGCGCGAGGATACGATGATGCGCATCATGCAATGTATCGTCCAGATCCAGCACGAGTATTTCATGGAGGGGGATATCCGCCTGCTGAAGCCCATGGTGCTGCGTATCGTGGCGGAGAAGAGCGGGCTCGATATCTCGACGGTAAGCCGCATCACCAGCAATAAATACGCGGATACGCACTTCGGGCTGATCTACCTGAAGGACCTTTTCAGCGAAGGCATCGCCGACAAGAAGGGCGAAGTGATTTCCAACAAGGTGATCCAGTCGGTAATCGAAGAGGCGATCTCCACCGAAGACAAGCGCCACCCCTACACCGACCAGCAGCTGGTGAATATCCTTTCGACGCAGGGATATAATATTGCCCGCCGCACCGTGGCGAAGTACCGCGAACAGATGCGCATCCCCATAGCGCAGATCCGTGCCGTATGGGCCTGAACTTTTTGAGATTTAACTTGTTACTACCTGAACGGACAATCTAACTTTAGAGACACACACACACCACATGCCTAGCAAGATCCTGGTAATTGACGATGACAATGACATGTGCCTGCTGCTCAATCGCTTCCTGACGCGGCAAGGCTTCGAAGTAGCGACAGTGAATACGGGTGCGGCCGCCCTCGACTGGCTGAAGAAGTCCGAGCCCCTGCTGGTGCTCTGCGACTTCCGCCTGGACGATATGACCGGCGCCGAGATGCTCACGAAGATCCGCGAGCGGTATCCCGCCGTGCCGGTCATCATCATCACCGGCTACAGCGATGTGAAGGATGCCGTGGAGGTCATGAAAATGGGGGCTTACGACTATGTTACCAAGCCTTTGTTCCCGGACGAGATCCTCGTTACGATCCGCAAGGCCCTGAGCGAGCCGGTGCAGTCGAATACTGCCGTTAAGATCCCCGAGCCGGCAGCAGAAGCCGCGGCTCCGGCGGTCAACGGCAAGGCCAGGAAGGCGCCTATTGCCTGGAACAACGACCAGTACATACTCGGCGACAGCGAAGAGTTCGCCACCATCGTCAAGCAGATCAATCTCGTGGCGCCGACCAATTTCAGCGTGATCATCTACGGGGAAAGCGGCAGCGGCAAGGAAGTGATCGCGCAGCAGATCCACAAGAACAGCAAGCGGGGAACGAAGCCTTTCGTAGCCATCGATTGCGGCGCCCTCAGCAAGGAGCTGGCGGGCAGCGAGCTTTTCGGGCACGAGAAGGGAGCCTTTACCGGCGCGTTGAACCAGAAGATAGGCTCGATGGAGCTTGCCAACGGCGGCACCATCTTCCTCGACGAGATCGCGAATCTCTCCTACGATATCCAGGTATCCCTGCTCCGCGTGGTGCAGGAGCGCAAGATCCGCCGGGTGGGCGGGAACAAGGATATCGATCTGGACGTGCGCATCATCGTCGCCTCGAACGAGCGGCTCTGGGAAAGCGCCCGCAAGGGGAAGTTCCGCGAGGACCTGTATCACCGCTTCAATGAGTTCAGCATCGACGTGCCGGCGCTCCGTGAACGCAAGGGCGATGTGATGCTGTTCGCAAACCACTTCCTGAAGGTCACGAACGCCGAGCTGGAAAAGAACGTGAAGGGCTTCAGCAAGGAGGTCGAGCAGATCTTCCTGAGCTATCCCTGGTACGGCAACCTCCGGGAGCTGAAGAACGTCGTGAAGCGCGCGACGCTCCTTACGGACGGCGACTTCGTAGAGGCGAAATCCCTGCCTTTCGAGATCGCCCACTACGCCAAGCTGCAGTTCGACAAGCTCGAGCCGGAGGACGACGAGGACGAAGATCTCGGCAGCCCGAACGTCTCTTACGAAAACAAGCTTAAGAGCGCCAATATCGACGCGGAGTACGAAGTCATCCTCGGCGCGCTCAAGCAGGCAAACTACAACAAAAGCAAGGCGGCCAAGCTTCTCAATATCGACCGCAAGACGCTTTACAACAAAATGAAGCAATATCAGGCTTTCAAGCTTGATCTCTAAAGCCGACAGTGATGAATACCCATAACGCTCAGAGCCGCATCCTCATCATCGACGATGATGAGGACGATTACATGATCACGAGCGAATACATGCGGCATATTCCGGGCGCGAATTTCCTGATCGACTGGTGCCCGGACTTCGAGCAGGCCCTGGACCTGATCTGCCAGAAGAAGTACGACCTGTATTTTACCGATTACCGCCTGGGCGCCCGCTCGGGCGTCGATCTGCTTAAAGAGGCCATGGGCCGGGGCTGCGAAGCGCCCATCATCCTGCTCACGGGCAAAGGGAACCGAGAGGTAGACATGGAAGCCATGCAGCTCGGCGCGGTGGACTACCTGGTGAAGACCGATCTCACGGTTGAAAAGATGGAACGCTGTATCCGCTACACCATGGAGCGCATGCAGCATCTCCGGGCGCTGAAGGCGAACGAGCGCAAGTACCGCAGCATTTTCGAAAAGTCGAAAGACCTCGTGTTCCTTACCGACGACATGCTGGACTTCCAGGATGTGAACGATGCGGCGCGGACCCTGCTGGGATACGAGCCGGAGGAATTGCTGCAGATGAATCTCTGCGACCTGCTCGATCAGGCCCAGCATAAAAAATACCTGCTCCGTGCGATTCAGGAGCGGAAAGGGATCAACGACTGGGAAGTGGTGCTCACAACGAAGAGCGGCGAGAAGAAGGTCTGCATCCTGACAGCTTCCAAGGAGGACGAGTACAACGAGTACGACTACGTCCAGGGCATCCTGCACGATATCACGACGCTCCGCAAGGAGGAGCGCGTGGCGCTGCAGGCCGAAAAGCTGGCCGCCACGGGCCGCCTCGTCCGTACCCTGGCGCATGAAGTGCGGAACCCGCTGAACAATATCCTGCTTTCCACGGAGCAGCTGCAGACCGATCACGAAGCCCGGCTGGACGAAGGCTCGGAGCTGTACCTGAACATCATCCAGCGCAACGCGCAGCGGATCTCCGGGTTGATCAACGAGCTGCTCAATACGTCCAAGCCCGGGGAGGTGATCCCCGAGCCCAGGCTGTTCCAGTCTATTATCGACGATGTGATCGGAGCCGCGATCGACAGGATCACGCTGAAAAAGATCCGCCTGGACGTGCAGTATCCGAACGACGAGGTGCTGATCATGGCCGATGGGGAAAAGCTGAAGCTGGCGCTGCTCAATATCGTGATCAACGCTATCGAGGCGATGGAGGAGGGCAGCGGGCAGCTGCGCATCAGCCTGCAGCCTTTGGACCGGACCGTCACGCTTCAGATCTCCGACAACGGCTGCGGCATAAGTGAGGAGAACATCGCCCGCCTGTTCGAGCCGTATTTCACGCAGAAGCGGAACGGGATGGGATTGGGACTCGCATTTACGCTGAATATCCTGCAGGCGCACAAAGCCAGCGTGGAGGTAAGCTCCAGGGAACAGCAGGGTACGACGTTCACGATCAGCTTCCCGCTCAGCACTTATTTCGACAGGAAAAGGGAAGAGCCCGCCGGCATTGTGCCTGCAGGTGCCCAGCTCAATGATGGCATAGTCTTGTAAGCGTTTTGTGTATAACCAAATACACAACGCAACCATGAGGAGCATACTTTATCTGATCGCAGTCATTCTGGTGATTGGCTGGGTCTTCGGTTTCTTTATAGGCAACGCAGGAGGGCTTATCCATATCCTGCTGGTACTCGCCGTCATCTCACTGCTGCTTGGCCTGATCCGCCGCGGGACGGCAGATTGACCGGCACATGAGATGAAACCCATAAAATAACAACCTTCCTGACCGGAAGGTTTTTTTATTGCTGCAGGAGCGCATATCCGGGGCCCGCAAAGCCGGCAGCGACCATTCCGCTTTTTACGGCATGCTCGCCGATGCCGAAAAAGGACGCAGCAGCGTCCTTTAAGGTAAATCAGGAAAGTAATTCAAACCAGGGGTGGGGAAGGCGGTAAAGAGTCCGCATCATGCGAGTGCCAGGCGGACTGTTTCGGGAGCGCCTCAGCTTGCGGGCAGGGACTGCAGCTTTTTGTCCAGATCGGCGAAGGAGATCGGTTTCTCGATGATGCTGACGCTCACTTCCGGCGGAAGGTGAGGCAGCGGCGGATGGTAGGCGCTGATCAGGAAAATCTGCAATTCCGGGGATGACCGCACAATCGCGGGAACCATCGACCAACCGAGTCCGTCCGCCAGGTTATTGTCCAGAAACAGCAGGTCGGGTCTAAAGAATTTGAGCTGATCCA
>JASLDA010000463.1 GCA_030151745.1 Chitinophagaceae bacterium
CTTGAGCACGGCCGGGTGTCAGTAACGAAACGAGCAGCACCCCGATTAAAATCCAGGAGCGCAGCAAGCCGGCCTTTCCGTATGTCCGAATCTGTTCAATCACGACAGGTTGAAAGCAAATAAGAGGCCACTTTCCGATTTTTTACACCGTTTTTCAACGGTATAACAAACATTATCAGTAAATTTTAAGAGAATCTTGGCGAATCTGATATGAGATAGATAAGTTATTGATCTCTTATGGGATTGCTGGGACGGAGCTACCTTTGCGCCATGTCGAAAAAAGCCATGCTGCTCATCATGGACGGCTGGGGAAAGGGACAGGTTCCTTCCGCAGATGCGATCGCCGCCGCCCATACTCCCTTCGTAGACAGTCTGTACCGCCAGTATCCTAATTCAGAGCTCGTTACCTGCGGCGAAGCCGTCGGCTTGCCGGAGGGGCAGATGGGAAATTCGGAAGTCGGTCACCTGAACCTTGGCGCCGGCCGGATCGTTTACCAGGAGCTGCAGCGGATCAATATCGCCATCCGCGAAGCTGAGCTGGAGCGCTCCCCGACGCTTCAGGCGGCATTCAATACGGCGAAAACGGCCGGCAAGACCCTGCACTTCATCGGGCTCGTATCCGACGGGGGAGTGCACTCCCATATCAATCACCTGAAGGCCCTGCTGGACCTGGCCCGGAAGGCCGGGGTGCCGAAAGTTGCGCTGCATGCCTTCAGCGATGGCCGCGATGTAGATCCCAAAAGCGGCTACGGCTTCATTACGGATATCCAGCAGCATGCGGAGCATACGGGAGCAGTCCTCGCTTCCGTCACCGGCCGCTATTACGCCATGGACCGCGACAAGCGCTGGGACCGCGTTCGCCTGGCCTACGACGCGCTGGTCCGCGGCGCCGGCGAGCATACCGCCGACGTGCCCGCCGCCATACAGGCCAGCTACGATGCCGGCGTGACCGACGAGTTCATCAAGCCGATCATCCACACCGGCGCCGATGGCCAGCCGCTGGCCCTCATCGCGGAAGACGACGTCGTCATCTGCTTCAACTTCCGCACCGACCGCTGCCGGGAAATTACCATAGCCCTGACCCAGCAGGCCTTCCCCGAGCAGGGTATGGGCCCGTTGCATTTGCATTACGTGACCATGACCGAATATGACGCGACCTATAAGAACGTCGGCGTCATCTTCCATAACGACAACCTGACCAATACCATAGGCGAGGTGCTGGCCAAGGCGGGCAAGACACAGATCCGCATCGCCGAGACGGAAAAATACCCTCATGTGACCTTCTTCTTCAGCGGCGGCCGGGAGCAGCCCTTCGAGGGCGAACGCCGTATCATGGCGCCTTCGCCCAAGGACGTTCCGACTTACGATCTGAAGCCGGAGATGAGCGCCCGCGAGATCACGGACCTGATCCTGCCGGAGATCGATAAGGAGTCGGCGGACTTCATCTGCCTGAACTTCGCAAATGCGGACATGGTAGGGCATACCGGCGTCTGGGATGCCGTCGTCAAGGCCGTCGAGACCGTCGACGAATGCGTGGGCCGCATCGTGCCGGAAGCCCTCCGGCATGGCTACGGGGTATTCCTCACGGCCGATCACGGCAATGCAGACTACGAAATCAATCCCGACGGGACACCCAATACGGCGCACAGTCTGAACCCGGTGCCCCTGTTTTTTATCTCCAACGACTATAAAGGCAAGCTGAAAAACGGCAAGCTCGGCGATATCGCGCCGTCCATTCTCGCGTATATGGGCATCGAGGTGCCGCAGGAGATGACGGGGGATATACTCATCGAGCCTTGATCCAAGGGATCGAAGCATCGGCGGTGGAGCGCCCTGGTCGCTTCGGCCGGGGCGCTTTTGCATACGGGCTGCAATAAAAATCCCCGCAGCCATGGCTGCGGGGATTTTTCGTTTTTTCAAGGAAGATTATCCTGAGGCGGAGAATCCGTCGGATCGTGGTGCCTGTTCACGAATCAAATCGCGGCCACCGCGGCTCCGAAGCATTGGATGGCTTCTTCCACCATCGCCTTTGAGCCGATCAGGATGGGCACGCGCTGGTGCAGCTCGGTAGGCGTTACGTCCAGGACGCGGCCGGTGCCCGTCGAGGCCATGCCGCCTGCCGCTTCCACGAGGAAGGCCATGGGATTGCACTCGTAGAGCAGGCGCAGCTTGCCGTTCCTGGCGCTGCTGTCGGCGGGATACATGAAGATGCCGCCCTTGATCAGCGTCCGGTGCATGTCCGCGACCATGGAGCCGATATAGCGGTGGCTGTATACCTTTTCCATGCAACGGTTCAGGTAGGCCTTGATGCCGTCATCGTACTTCGTCCAGTTGCCCTGGTTGATGCTGTAGATCTTGCCCTGCTCTTTCACCTGGATATTGGGGTGGGAGAGGCAGAACTCGCCGATGCTGGGCTCCAGCGTGAAACCGTTCACGCCGAGCTTGGTGGCATACACCATCATGGTGCTGGAGCCGTAGATCACGTAGCCGGCGGCCATCAGGTTCTTGCCGCTCTGCAGGAAGTCTTCCTGCGTGCAGGGCTGACCCACAGGCGTTACGCGGCGATAGATGGCGAAGATGGTGCCGATGCTGGCATTGCAGTCGATATTGGAAGAGCCGTCGAGGGGGTCGAACAGCACGACGTACTTGCTGTTGATGCTGTACTCGTCGTCGAAGGCCACGAACTCGTCATTCTCTTCTGAGGCGATGCCTGCGCAATCGCTGGAGCTCCGGAGCACGTTGATCAGGGTTTCGTCCGCGTATACGTCGAGCTTCATTTGCTCCTCGCCCTGGATATTGGTGGAGCCCTGCTTGCCGAGGATGCCTTCCACCAGGCCGGCCTTCAT
>JASLDA010000467.1 GCA_030151745.1 Chitinophagaceae bacterium
CGCAAACAGCTTGCCGGAATTACTGAGCCGGGGCAGGGCTCCCGCCTGCAGCAGGCGGCCGTCCTCCAGGTAGGGCCGGGCCTCGCGCAGGATCGCCCCGGACTGGTCGCTGCCCCACTCCCGCCCCACCCGCTCCAGGTCCAGGCCCCATATCGTACGCAGCGACGTCATGATATATTCATTGAGCCGGTCTTCATCGCTCAGCCGCTCGAGCTCCAGCGCCGGGCGGCGGTCCTGCAGCAGGCTTTTTATGTACACGGCATTGTTGGACACGTTCCAGCTGCGGAGGTTCTTTCCGTCGAACGAATGCGCGGAGGGTCCCAGCCCGAGATATGGAACGCCCTGCCAGTAGGAAGTATTGTGCAGCGCATAGCGGCCCGGCTTCGCCCAGTTCGATATCTCGTATTGCTCGTAGCCCAGCCTGGGGCCTTCCTCCATCAGGAACTCCGCCTGCTCCGCGCTCTGGACGGGATCTACGGGGGAAGTACGTTTTTTGCTGATGGCGTGATGCAGGGCCGTGCCTTCCTCCACGGTCAGTGCATACGCGGAAAAATGCGGGATCTCCAGGGCTGCCATCCTGGCGATGTTCTCCTTCCAGGCGGCATCCGTCAGCCCGGGCGTACCGTAGATGAGGTCGATGCTCAGGTTTTCGAAGCCGGCATCCTGCGCCGCTTTCAGCGCGTAATCGCTTTGCTGCGCCGTATGCGCGCGGTTCATATATCGCAGGTCTTCCTCCCGGAACGATTGAATGCCGACACTCAGGCGGTCCACCGGAGTATCGCGCAGGCTTTTCAGGTAATCCCGGCTCAGGTCGTCCGGGTTTGCTTCCAGGGTGCATTCCTTCAGGGCTTCGATGCGGAAATTCGACTGCAGCGCATCGAAAATGCGCATCAGCTCGTCCCGGCCCAGCAATGAAGGCGTGCCGCCCCCGAGATATACCGTGTCGACCCGCTGCCCTTGCAGCTCGGCGGCGCGGAGCCTTATCTCCTGCTGCAGCGCGTCCAGCAATGCGTCCTTTTGCCTGAGCGAGGTCGAGAAATGGAAATTGCAGTAGGTGCAGGCCTGCTTGCAGAAGGGGATATGAAGGTAGATACCAGCCATATAGGAACGGCGCTTCCGTAGTTTTGAAGCCAAATGCGGCCTCTGATCCTGCTGTTGGGAATGCTCAGCCTCTTGCTGCTGCCTGCAGGCGGCGCCGGAGCGCAAAGTTACTCCATAAGGGTACACCGCGTCGACGGCCCGGAAGCCCTGCCCACGGGGCTCCTGAAGATCAATACCGGCTACGGCGAGCAGCTCGACGCGCTCAGCGCCGTGCAGGGCATCGTCCCCCAGCTCCAGGAGGCCGGGTACCTCGCAGCCTCGGTGGACAGCCTCGGCGTGCTGCGGGACGGCTACGAGGTGTACCTCTACCTGGGGCGGCAATGGCGCTGGGCCCGGCTTTCGCTGGAGAGCCTGCCCCGCCCGCTGCTGATCGCCACCGGCATTACGGCCTCGCAGTACGAGGGCCGGAACCTGGCTCCCGCGGCCCTGGCCCGGCTCAGCGAGCGCATTCTCGACTGGTGCGACAACAACGGCTTCCCCTTCGCCCGCATCGGGCTGGACAGCCTCCGGGACGAAGGGGCGCATGGCCTCTCGGCAAACCTGGCCCTGGATCCCGGCGCGCTCACGCATATCGATTCCATCATCGTCGAGGGCAATGTCCGCGTGAGCAAGGCCTTCCTGGCGCGCTACCTGGACTTGTACGAAGGGGGCCTGTACAACGAATCCCGCCTGCGGCAGCTACGGGGCCGTCTGCGGGAGCTTCCCTGGCTGGAAGACAATGCCGGCTGGCGCATCGAGTTCCGCTCCATCGATACCAAGCTCTACCTGCAGCTCAGGGAGCGCCGGGCGAACCAGCTGAACGTGATCATGGGCCTGCAGCCGAACACGCTGGAAACCGGTAAGTTCCTGTTCACCGTCGATGCCCAGGCCGCATTCCAGAACCTGCTCGGGAACGGGGAATCCTTCTCCTTCAGCTATCAGAAGCTGCAGGCGGAGAGCCCGCGGATCAAGGCCGATGTGCTGTATCCTTACCTGTTAGGAACGCCTATCGGGGCCGAGGGACATTTCGACCTGTACTTCAAAGGCCAGGAGTTCCGCCGCACCATCTTCGATGCCGGCGGGCGCTATTCGCTTTCGGCAAAGGATTATATCCGGCTCTTCTACAAAGGCTACAGCAACCGCGTCATCACCCCGGATACCGCGTACATACTTACGTACAAGAGGCTGCCGGCCAATGTCGACGTGATCAGCGGCGGGGGCGGCGGCGAGCTGCAGATCAACCGTACCGACTACCGCTTCAATCCGCGCAAGGGCTGGTCGGCTCGGATCAACGGGGAGCTGCTGTCGCGGCGCATCGAGAAAAACGACGGCATCACGGGCATCCGCGACGGCAGCGGCTTCGACTACAGCACCTTGTATGATACGATCAGCATGAACAGCTACCAGACCCAGGTCAGCGCCGACCTGGCGGGCTACCTGCCGCTGGGCAAGCGGGTCGTGCTTCGGGGAGCCTATGCGGGCGGCTATATAAGCGGCGACCGCCTGTTCCAGAACGAGCTGTTCCAGATCGGGGGCTTCCGCCTGCTGCGCGGCTTCGACGAAGGCAGCCTGTTCGTCAACCAATATCACCTGGCCGGCCTCGAGCTGCGCTATATACTCGGTCGGAACTCCAACGTGTACCTGTTTTCGGACAATGCCTGGCTGCAGTCGAATATCAACAGCATCGAACACTCGGGGATCTACGACGGCTTCGGCGTAGGAACCATGCTCGAAACCAAGAACGCGCAGTTCAACATAGCCTATGCCCTGGGCCGGAGCCCCGACAATCCCATCCAGCTCCGGCAGTCCCGGGTGCACATCGGGATCCTGGCATTCTTCTGAGTTTGCTCCGTGCTTCGCAGGGGGTTAGCTATAATGCGCTTACGGCGCTTCAGCTACTCAGCTTTCCCGCCGCACCCGGGGATCCAGCAGGCCGTAGAGCAGGTCGGTGATCAGGTTCACGACGATGAAGATCAGCGCGGTCAGCAATACAGCCCCGATCACCAGCGGGAAATCGAACTTGTCCAGCGCGTCGACGGTCACGCGGCCGACGCCTTTCCAGCCGAAGATGTACTCTACGAAGAACGAGCCGGCGAGCAGCTCCGCCAGCCAGCCGCTGATAGCCGTAAGCACCGGGTTCAGGGCATTCGGCAGGGCGTGGCGCAGGACGACGCGCACACGGCTCAGCCCTTTTGCGTATGCGGTCCGGATATAGTCCTGGCTGAGCACATCCAGCATGGCGGAGCGCGTGAGCTGCGTGATGATCGCCATGGGGCGGATGCCCAGGGCGATCGCCGGCAGGATGAGGTTGCGGACCGAGATATGTTTTCCGCTGAACGCGTCATACTCGTAAAGACTCCCCGTCATCTGCAGCCCGGTCCAGGACTGGAGCAGGTTCCCGAAGATGTAGGCGATGATGAGCCCTGCGAAGAACGAGGGCATGCTGATCCCTACCACCGATGCGGCGATGGAGCCGGTATCGAAGATGCTGCCCTTCTTCAGGGCCGCCAGGATGCCCAGGGCCAGCCCGAAGACCGTCGCTATCAGCATCGCTGACAAGGCGAGCACGATCGTTCCCGGCAGGGCCTCGGCGAGCACGGTGCTGACCTCCCGGCGGGTCCGGTAAGAGCGCCCGAGATAGGGGTATTTCAGCGCCAGCCAATGATCCTTGTCCAGCTTCGTAATCCGCAGCCCCGCGCGCCCCGAATCCGGCACGCTCCCGATGGGGCTCAGGTCGTTCAGGAAAAGTCCGTAGCGTATCCCCAGCGGCTTATCGAGATTCAGCGCCTTGCGCGTAGCCTCTATCGAGGCCAGGTCGCTGCGCTGCCCCAGGGTAAGCCGCGAAGCATCCCCCGGCAGCACGTTGAACAGCAGGAACACCGAAGTGGCCACCCCCCAAAGGATCAGCAGGCTGTAGAGCAGGCGACGGAGGAGGAACATGATCGGTGAATTTGTGGATTTGTGAATGTGCGAATTTCCTTCAACTTACGCCAAAAAAGGTCTGTTTACAGCTCCTGGCGTCAGCTTCGACTCCCTAAATCCACCAACCAGAATCATCGCAGCAGGAACAAAATACT
>JASLDA010000473.1 GCA_030151745.1 Chitinophagaceae bacterium
CTGGCTTTTTTTTATCCCCGGCTGAGCGCTGCCTGCCGGCAATGTTCTTGACCTAGATCAATGGAAACGGCCTTCGCGTGGAGGTAGCTTTACATTCTAAAACAAAATGATCATGGCAACGAACATCATTCACAGGGCCTCGGAACGCGGACATGCCAACCACGGCTGGCTGGATGCGCATCATACCTTTTCCTTTGCCGGTTACTATAACCCTGCGGCTATGCACTTCGGTGCGCTGCGTGTGCTCAACGACGATGTCGTGGCCGGCGGCATGGGCTTCGGCATGCACCCGCACGACAACATGGAGATCATCACGATCCCCCTGAAGGGCGCACTGGCTCATAAGGACAGCATGGGCAATGCAGAGACCATCAATGCGGGGGATATCCAGGTCATGAGCGCGGGTACGGGCGTACGTCACAGCGAGTTCAACCCGGATCCTTCCGAAGCCGTGAACCTGCTGCAGATCTGGTTATTCCCGAACAAGGAAAATGTACAGCCCCGCTACGGCCAGATGACCCTGGATACCGCGGCCCAGCGAAACCGCTTCGCCCAGGTAGTGTCTCCCGATCCCAACGACGAAGGTCTTTGGATCCACCAGAATGCCTGGTTCCATCTGGGGCGCCTGGACGCAGGGACGGAGCTTGTGTATGAGCTGAAGAATCCCGCCGATGGCGTGTACGCGTTCATCATCGAAGGCGAAGTGACGATCAACGGGGAAAACCTGGGCCGCCGCGACGGCATGGGTATCCGGGATGCGTCGAAGCTGGAGATCAAGGCCGGCAGCGAGGCCTATGTGCTGCTGATGGAAGTGCCCTTGTAAGACCTCGTTCCTGGGGCTTTAGGGAAGGCGCCTCCTGTCAACGTTTCAGCTTAGCCGCCTCCCACTCGCTTTTCAGGATGCCGGTTACGACGATGTCTTCCAGCTGTCCGTTGCGCAGGTAGCTCATGCGGATGCGGCCCTCTTCTACGGCGCCCAGCCGGCTCGCGAGCTCCAGGCTGCGGGTATTCTGCGGCAGGCAGTGGATTTCGATTTTGTTGAGCTGCAGCTTCTGGAACAGGAAGTCGATGAAGCGGTGCGTGCTGCGCAGCATCAGTCCCCGGCCTTCGTACGGCTTCGCAATCCAATAGCCGATCTGGGCGCGCCCCTGCTCGGGCAGGTAGTTGTGCATGCCGATGCCCCCGATCAGGATCCTGCTTTCCTGCAGGTATATGCCCAGCGCGAGGCCGTCCCCGCTGTTCAGCTGGGCCTGCGCCATCTGAATGAACTGAAGGCTGTGCTCGACTTTGGTTGTATGATCCACCCAGTTCAGGAAGGGGCGCAGGTGCTCCCGGGAGCTGTCTATGCAATGGAACAGCTCGGAGGCATCCTCGGGCTTGTAGCTCCGCATAAGCAGGTCGTCGTCTACGAGGATTGAGATCACAGATGTAAGGTAAAAGCTAAAAGCCAAAAGTCTGCTATAGCAAGATGTCAAGTGAGCTTGCTCCGGCACCGTTTAATAACCCGCTGCCGCCAGGTTTCCGGCTTGGAATGGAAGCTTCGCTGGAGCCAGAAGCCAGGGGGACACCTCTAGCATCCGATCTGCCGGCCGCATAGGTAAAACCACGACGCTGAAAGGGGATAGGGCGCTGCTTGCTTCGGGGCTCGCCGGTCCATGATACTCATGGAATCTCCTGTCCTTTCACGACGGCCCTCGCAATGCGAACCTGGGGACCCGCCGCCTTTCCATGTAGCCCTTCGACCACGTTCTGGGCGACATGGAAAAGCGGTTGAGGCTGCCAGGGACAGATCGTTAATCGGCCCCTTCATGTCCCGGTGAGCGGAGGTTCGGGTCCGGGCGAACCGGAGTCGGGCCACGACGCGAAAGCTCCGGAGGCACTGCTTTTCTTCCTGCCGCCCTTCGACAGGCTCACCCTTCGACAGGCTCAGGGTGACAGGGACGAAAACCAGTGCAGGTTCCATTGTCACTTCTCTAGTTAGTGCTGCCGCAGCATAAAACCTTCTGGATGACAATGCCGTATCACCGGGGATCAGTGCCGGAAATGGCGGTTGCCTGTCATGACCAGCGCCATGCCATGCTCCTTGGCGTAGCTGACGGTGTCGCCGTCGCGCATGGAGCCGCCGGGCTGGATCACTGCCGTAATCCCGGCCTGATCCGCCATCTGGATGCAGTCGTTGAAGGGGAAGAAGGCATCGGAGGCCATCACCGCGCCCTCGGTGCTGAAGCCGAATTGCGCGGCCTTGGCAAGGCTCTGGCGCAGCGCATCGACGCGGCTGGTCTGGCCGCAGCCCTTACCGATGAGCTGCTCATCCTTTACCAGGGCGATCGCATTGCTCTTCAGGTGCTTGCAGACGATGTTCGCGAATGTCAGGTCGCGCTTCTCGGCTTCCGAGCAGGGCCGCGCACCTTCTTCGCGCCATTCGGCGTAGTTCGTCGTGTCGGCATCCTGCACCAGGGTCCCGTTCAGGACGCGCTTGTATTCCTTCCGGATCTGCAGCGGTGCCTTCTGGCGCAGCAGGATGCGGTTTTTCTTCGTTTTAAGTATGCCCAGGGCTGCCTCGTCGAATCCCGGGGCGATCAGGATCTCGAAGAATATTTCGTTGATCCTGCCGGCGACGGCTTCCGTGATGGTCTGGTTCGTGATCAGCACGCCGCCGAAGGCGCTTTCCGGGTCGCCGGCCAGGGCAGCTTCCCAGGCAGCTTCCAGGTCCGAGCGCAGGGCGACTCCGCATACATTGGTATGCTTGATCACGGCGAAAGCCGGCTGGCCCCCATCCCATTCCGCAATGATCTGGCAGGCCGCGTCGGCATCTACGAGATTGTTGAAGCTGAGCTCCTTGCCGTTGAGCTTTTCAAATACGGCATCGATATCGCCGTAGAAAGCCGCGCTTTGGTGGGGATTCTCGCCGTAGCGCAGGGGGCTGCCTTCGGTCCTGCTGATATGGAATCCGTTGGCGGCCTCGCTGTTGAAATAGCCGGCGATCGCCACATCGTACTGTGCGCATTCGGCAAAGGCCGCGGCTGCGAAGCGCTTGCGCTCCTCCAGGCTTATCGAGCCGTCGCCGCCGTTCAGCTGCTCCAGCAGGGCGCCGTATTGGTTGCGGGAAGCGACGATGGTGACATCCTTGAAATTCTTGCCGGCCGCGCGGATCAGGCTCACGCCTCCGATATCGATCTTCTCGATGATCGCCGCCTCGTCGCTGGTATTCTTCACGGTTTCCTCGAAGGGGTACAGGTCCACGATCACGAGGTCCAGCAAAGGGATCTCGTACTCGGCGATATGCGCCTGGTCGGGCTCGTAGGCGCGGCGGGCAAGGATGCCGCCGAAGACCTTGGGATGCAGGGTCTTTACACGGCCGCCCAGGATGGACGGGTATCCGGTAACGGCTTCTACCGCGGTGCAGGGCAGGCCGAGACCTTCGATAAAGCTTTGCGTCCCGCCGGTGGAGTACAGCGCTACGCCCAGCTCATGCAGGCGGCGAACGATGGGCTCGAGGCCATCCTTGTAGAAAACGGAGATCAGGGCAGACTGGATGCGGCGGGGATCGGACATGTTGCTGATTTTTATAACAAGCGCTGGGTGCGCCAATTTTTGAAGGCGCAAAGATAAGATTTGATGTGGGGCTTATCCGGGCTCCCATAGCTCAGGGCCCGGCTTCCAGTGTCCAGGCGCCCCTGGCGCTCACGTCGTGAACGGGGATCCCGTACCTGCGGCAGGAATCGGCCCAGCGCCGGCGCTGAGGCTCCGGGAATCGGGAGCCGAGCACCACGACCCGGGGGCGGAAGCACTGCAGCGCCTCCCGGACCGGGATGCGCCGGGCCGCCTGGCAGAGGATCAGCACATCGGCCGGCAGCCGCCCGACGGGCTTGCGTATGGAGCTGTCGCGGAGGATCAGGACTCGGTCCGGGCCTACGGCAAGGTAGTCCGTACCGGCGGAATCCGCTGATGCCCGCCAGGCGCCCAGAGCGATGCGGGTGGCGGCGGCGCGGTAACCGGAGCCGGCAGCAGCCAGGCTGCGATGACAGGTTCCGCGAATCTCGTCGATCAGGGCCTGCCGACCATTGTTATACACGATCAGCCGGTGTTGCCGCAGATGTTCCGCGGCTCGGAAGACCCCTGCTGCGGCCAGCGCGCAGCCTGCCGCCAGCCCGGCCAGCAAGGCCGTCCGGTTTTTGCGCAGCCAGGCGATCGCCAGCAGGGCGATCAGGATCGTCAGCATTATAAAAGCAGGCGGACTCAGGTACAGGTGACGGAATGCCTCGGGGCTGCAGTGCTGCAGCCCGGCCAGGACCCGGTGGGCGAGCGAGAGCATCCGGCCGAGCAGGGTGCCGGTGCCGCTTGCAAGGAGGGGCAGGGGACTGAAGAGGATCACCAGCATGCCCCCGATCAGTCCGCCGGCGCCGATCGCCAGGCCGGCAATGATATTCGCCGGGATGAACATCAGGGGAAAGCTGTGGAAGTACGCAATCACGATCGGGGCGGTCAGGATCTCGGCGGCGAGGGATGCGCATACTGCCTGCCAGAGCCAATGTAGGGGACCGCTGCGAAGCGGCAGCAGGCGCAGCAGGGGGCGGTAGAACAGCAGCAGGCTCAATACGGCTGCAAACGAGAGCTGGAATCCCGGTGCATACAGCCAGTAAGGCTCCGCGAGCAGCAGGATGAGAGCGGCCATGCAAAGCGTGTTCAGGCCGCGGCTCTCGCGCCGGCCGAGTGTGCTCAGCGCCACGATGCTGAACATGACGGCGCTGCGCAGGGCGGAAGGCGGGGCGCCGGCAACCAGCACGTAAAGCCAGACCAGCAGCAGCCCGGCGCCGTAGCGGATCCATGTCCCCTGCGTTCCGGGGATCCAGCGCAGCAGGCCTGCGATCACGGCAAAGAGCATGGCCACATGCGAGCCGGAAATGGAGACGATATGGATGATGCCGGTATCTGCATAAAGGTCGCGCAGCCCGGGATCGAAACCGGCTTCGTCGCCCAGGAGCATGGCCTGTATCAGGCCCAGCGCGCTCGGATCGGGGATATGACGTTCCAGGCGCAGCCTGCAGGCTTCATGCATGCGTCGCAGCCAGCTCCCCGAGCCGGCTGCCGGACGCCCGAGCAGCGAGACGTCCGCGGCCCGGGCCTGCATTCGGAAGAAGATGCCCTTGCGGCGCTGCGCCGCAGCCAGGTCCGGCTCATAGGGATTGCCTTCGGGCCGGATGAGCTCCCAGGCGCCTCGGAGCAGCAGGGTGTCGCCTTCGCGCCATTGAGGCGCGCCGGAGCTGTCGCCGTAGCACACGACGCGGCCCCCGGTTTGCAGGGCTCGGGAGCCCGCCGCATCCTGCAGTATAGTGACCACAAACGATTGCCCGCTTCCGAAGCGCCGGGGCTCGCTCCTGATCGCCACTACCGTCGGGCCGCCGGGCTTAGCTAGGGAGAATCCCGGCCGGGCTCCCGGGTCGCGGGAGGCGCAGGCCAGGAGCCCGAGCGAAGCGAAAAAGACCGGGATCAGTATTCGCTGCAGCGCCGCGACGGCAGGCCCCGGATCGCGGCGGATACAGGCGAGGACGAAGCCGGTCAGCTGCAGCGGGACGAGGAGCGGCAGCAATTGCCGCCAGCTCCCCGCCGGTAGCTTTTCGTAGAGGAGAATGCCCGCTATCAGGGCCAGTACAGGCCGGAGGAAGGGAGCCTCTTCCCAGAAATACGGACTGCGGGGCCGGCATGGGAACATGGTCAGGTTCTTTGAACACGAACCTAAAGCGCATACCAATCCGCTTGTGCCCGCTTATACGAACGGGTCGATTGCAAGGACAAACTGAGATTTAAGATCTAAGATTGAAGATTTTAGATTGGTCGGTTGAAGGGAGGTGATTCCCCAATCTTCAATCTTCATCCCTTCAGGTTTTGGGTTGTCCGCCTGCTGCGGCATCCATGGCTGCCAGGCGGGCGCGGGCACGCTGCACATACGTGCTGCCCGGGTAGTCGATAAGCAGCTGCTCGTAGAATTTACGGGCCTCTTCCGGCTTGTTGAGCTTCTGATCATAGATTTCGGCGCTGCGGAACACGGCATCGTCCGCGAGCACGTCTTTGCCGTAGTTCGTATACACCATTGCCAGGTACTCCAGGGCCTTGGTGAAATCGCCCTGCTTGCTTGCCAGCGTGGCGCGCAGCATCAGCACATCGTCCTGCAGCGGATGCTTCGGGTACAGCTGGTTGATGCTGTCCAGCGTCCGGAGCGCCGCCGCATACTGGTGGCGGAACAGGAGCAGGTCCGCATGGGCGAACAGGAGCAGGGCTGCATTATTGCTGTCGGGCGTATTCTCCGTGATCAGCACCGAAAGGTTGAGCGCGTCATTGGCGATCAGCTCCGAGGTGGATGCCTTCAGCACGTTCAGCTGTCCCTGGGCCCAGGCGAAATCGCCGCGGTAGTAAGCGAGGCGGGCATTGCGGAAGCGTGCATCCTCGCCCAGCATATCTTCCCGGAACGCCTTGTCCACCTGGCTGTAGGTCAGCGAGGCTTCCCAGACCTGCCCCAGGAGCACGAGGTAGTCTCCGAGCTGGAGCTTGGCCCGGCCGATGAAGTCCCGGGAGGCCGAAGGCTCGGCGATCGCTTTTTCCAGGATGCCTACTGCCTTGGCCGGGCTGTCGTCGTATTCGGCTTCCAGCGTGGCAAAGTCCCGGGCCAGGTCGGAAGCCTGGTATTGAGGATAGTCTTTCAGGAATTGCTCGTATTCGGCTTCGAGGCTTTTTACCTCCGCTTTGCTGACCACGGCCGCGTCGGCGATCTTGCGCTGGCCGATGCCCAGCCGTTGGGCGCGGGCCAGGGTATAGAACGGATGGTCCGGGCCCCTTTCGATGATATTCTCCAGGGTCTTGCGTGCGATCTCGTGCTGGCCTTCCTTATCGGCAAGCTGTGCGAACTGCAGCAGCCCCTGGCCGTTTCCCTTGCTGCGGGCATCGAGGGCTTCCACCTGGATGCGGGCGCCTTCCCAGTCGCCGCGCTGCGTGTACAGCCAGGTCAGGATCTCGGCGAACCAGGTATTGTCGGGCTGCAGGTTGATCTTGCGGATCAGGGCCTTCTGGGCTTGCTGCAGCTTGAGGGGATCGTCGCCCATCATTTCCAGCATGCTGGACTTCATATCCTCCGCCCCGTTCGGGCCTGGACCGCTCACCAGGATGGCGTCGATCGCATTGGGAACATCGCCGGCGCGGGCGTAGAGCCGGGCCAGGGGAGCTGCGTAGACATATGGGTTCTGCAGCTGAACCCGGGCCTGCTCATATACCTTGATCGTATAGTCTTCGCGCCCGGCGGCGCTGAAGGCCGTAGCCAGCTGCTGGGTAACGATCTCTTCCCCCGTTACCGTCTTGATGGCCGCGTCGAATTGCTCGAGGGCTTTCTTTTCCTTGCCCGCCCCCGCGTAAGCCCGGCCCAGGTCGACGTACAGGGTAGGATTGAAAGCCAGGCGGATCTGGGCGCCCGCGAGCTCGAGAGCTGTTTTGTAATCTTTTACCTGCATCAGCGCCTCAAAGTAATCGGCATACCGGGCATTGTCCCGGGGGGCTGCCTCGTAGGCTGCGCGAAGTCCCCGGATGTCCCGCTGTTCCGAAAGCGGCTCTACATGCGAGCTGATGGTGCCGCCGGTACTGCCCGGCTGGGAATAAGCAGATGCGCCTTGCAGCAGCAGGCCGGCCAATAGCAGGTTGCGGAAAAGACTCACCGTCTAAAATTACATACAGCAAGGCCTGGAAGCCCAGGCATTGCTGTTAAAATACCTGAGGCCGGTGGAATTCCATATCATGCTCCCCGGGGCGCCGCAGTATCCCGGTGTCGAAGCGCTGTTCCGCAAGGGACCCTGCTGTATCATTCGTCGTTCTCTAGCGGTATGACAGGCTTGAGTTAAATTTGTAGTCTGTCTGGCTCCCCGGGGCGGCAGATTAAATCATGAGTTACGCAGCGAATGCGCCGGCAACCGGGGATCCGGCCGAGCAGGAACAGCTTCGGCTGGAAGCCTTGTATTCCTATAACCTGCTCGATACCCTGCCCGAGCAGGAGCTCGACGATATTACCCGGCTGACCTCGTCCATTTGCCAGATGCCGATCTCGCTTATCACCCTGATCGACTCGGACCGGCAATGGTTCAAGTCCCAGCACGGCATCGCCGGTACGGAAACGCCGCGGGAACTTGCGTTCTGCAACTATACGATACAGAACCCCAACGAGATCCTGATCGTGCCGAACGCGCTGCAGGACGAGCGTTTCCGGGATAATCCCTTTACGCTGGGCGAGCCGCACGTCATTTTCTACGCCGGCGTGCCGCTGGTCAATGAAGACGGATATGCGCTGGGTTCGCTCTGCGTCATCGACGACAAGCCGCGCACGCTCAGCGAGCTGCAGCTGCAGACCCTGAAGGCGCTGGCCCGGCAGGTTGTGGGGGCGTTCGAGCTGCGGCGCACCAACCAGGAGCTGGAGGAAAAGCGGCGGAAGCTGCAGGAGGCATACGAGGACATGGAAGCCTTTGCGCGGGTAGTAGCCCACGACCTGAAAGGCCCCTGCACCAATATCTACCTGATTGCCGAGCTGTTGAAAAAGGCCGCCGAGCAGGGCCCGGAGCACCTGCAGACCCGCCTGGCTCTCCTGAGCGACTCGGCCCTGTCGATGAGTCGCATGGTGGACGACATTCTGGATTTCGCAAAATCCTCTTACCGGCAGCAGCCGCTCGAGCGGCAGGACGTGGCGCTCGGCGAGCTGGTGACCGAGGTATGTCGCATGAACGGATTTCCCGAAGGCAGCGTGCTTTTCGAAGGGCCGCTCGGGAGCTGCAGCTCGTACCGGATCCTGCTGAAGCAAATCCTCCTGAATCTGATCGGCAACGCGCTGAAGCATGCGAATGTCGCACAGCCGAAAGTGCGCATCAGCTGCCGCGAGGACGAGGGGCTCTACGAAGTCGCCGTAGCCGATAACGGTACCGGGATGACCGATGAAACCAAGGCCCGGGCTTTCGAATTGTTCTACACTACGGGCCAGGAAACCGCGGCAAAGGTCAAAGGTCACGGCATCGGGCTTTCGACCGTCAACACGATGGTAAAGCGCCTGGGCGGCACAGTGCGCATCGACACCGAGCTGGGCAAGGGTACCACCGTGCGGTTTACGATGCGGAAGTAGGCGCCCATCCTTGCGCGTCCCGCTTTTTGCCAGGACGGATACTAAGCTTTTGACGGAAGCCGCTGCATTAAAAGCGGCTTGCTTCGGGCGCTCCGGTCCTGTGACGATCCATGGAATTCCCGTCTTTTCAGGGCCGCACCTCGCAATGCACATTATAGGGCCCGCCTTCCTCCTGCTGACCGAGGTCACCGTAAGTCGTGATATAATTCTGGAAGTCAATGTATTGTAACCTGGGTGCGGCTCCAGGGAAACGGAGTAGCCGAAGCAGGATTTTAAAGGGCAATATGCTGTCGCTCAGAGGTATTGTGCCGGTATTTCGGACTCATTCATGGGGATGCGGCCTTTGAGCCTTGCCCAGCCTGCATTTGGGGAGTTTGTGTCTATCTGATTATTTATCAGCCCGTTAACGGCACCCGGATAACGAGGCGCTGACATTTTCACTGTATATGCCGCAATAATTTTGCATTACAGAGTTTTATGTTCATCCAATTGATAATTAGCTTTTACTGATTAAACGAATTTATATAGTTAAATAATAAACAATTCATAAACCAATGAGTAATTCTCGACTTCTAACGAAGGCACTAGCCTTGGCGGCGTTGTCCGGTATCGCAGGCGTAGGATCGGCTAATGCACAGTACACCAACTATTTCAGCAACCAGGTGTTTAGCACGGCAACGACTTCTCCTTTGGGGGGAACTTTTAACGGCGGCACATACAGTGTCGCGAACCCGAACAATGCAGCCATAACCCTGTATACCGGCCAGCCGGGCTCTCTCCCTTCGGGCGCCGGCTTCCCGGGGAACCTGAACATGCTCACCCTGAACAGCGGCGGGGCCAGCACTACGATCACAGTAAGCTTTTCAACGCCCCTGACGCCGGCGGACCATATCTATGTGGAGGACCTGGATAACAGCGAGGTTGCCACCTTCACCTTCTATGATGCGTCCAGCAATGTCATCAATACTACCAACTTCAGGGCCAGTGCCATATCCACGAACTTCAACGGGACATTCACGCTGACCAAGAACAGCACCAATATCAGCATGTCAGGAGGAGCAGGCCTGCAGTCCGAGCCGGTGCTGGAAATCATCCCGAACGTAGTGGTGAACTCGTTTACGATCACGTTCACGAACCCGAATAACGGCGGCTTCGGCGTGTATTTTGGCCGGAATATTCCTATCCTGACCCAGTCGCTGTCTACCGCGACCATCACCCGGGGACGCTCCGCGACGCTGACCTATACCTTAAGCGGCATCAATAACAACCCCATCTACCAGCTGGGGTTTGTGAACAGCTTGCCGTCCGGCTGGAAGATTGCCGGTACACCCGCCGTTACAGGTACCCTCGGTACCCTCACCGCGCCGGCCAACGGATCTTCCGTCACGCTGAGCAGTGTAAATAATTCGTTTGTTTCCAGCTCCGGAATCACTTCCGCCACCTGGACGGTCGATGTTTCGAATGCCGACGGGCAGATGAACAGCTCCTGCTCCGGCAATCCTGTGGCCTTCAGCAACCGGAGCACGAATTACACGGCGAGCAGCACGGTGCTGTCCAACAACGTTTCACCCGTCTGCTTTACCGTGGTGGCGCCCCTGCCCCTGGAGCTGAGTTCCTTCACCGCAGCTCCGGAAGCCTGCGCTGCGGCGCTGCGCTGGGAAACCGCGTATGAAGCCCAGCTTGCCGCCTATGAGATCGAGCGCAGCCAGGACGGCCGGGGCTGGACCCGTATCGGCAGCGTGCAGCCGGGAAACAAGGGCCTGCCGCAGCAGTACAGCTTCACCGATGAGAGGGCTCCTCAGGGCGCCCTGATGTACCGGCTGCATATCCTGGATATGGGCGGCGCCTCAAACTACAGCCCGGTCGCCTCGCTGCGCACTGCCTGCCCTGACGGCAGCGGCGCGTTTACGATAGCTCCGAACCCGGCCCGCACGGCGTTCAGCTGCAGCTTCGCAAGCGTCCCGGCTCCTGCTGCGCAGATCCAGGTACAGCTCAGCGATCTGGCAGGACGTAAGGTAGCCACCCTGAACGCGGCCTCCCGCAGCGGTGCCGTAGCCGGCTTTGCCCTGCCCCAGCTGCCGGCAGGCCTGTACCTGCTTCAGGCCACCGTCGACGGCAGCCCCGCAGGCAGCGGGAAGCTGATCCTTCAGTAAGCGCTGAAGCCGATCGTGGTCAATAAAAAATGCCGCCCGGGTATCCCGGGCGGCATTTTTTATTGAACCGGAGA
>JASLDA010000478.1 GCA_030151745.1 Chitinophagaceae bacterium
CTGAAGGATCGTATGAATACAGCGACGGGGAAGCGGATCGCGGAACGGCGTCACGCGTTCCTGGAACAATTTCTGGCTCAGTTCCTGGACGAGTTCGAGGGCCGGGATCTCGGGGCCGGCTGACCGAAGCCAGCGCTGAGTCGCGATTATAATCTCCGTAAGGGATAAATTCGTCGCAGGAGCAAGGTCTCTCCATTTCATCCCGCCCGCATCCATGAAGCAACTGATCGTTCCGTTTATCGCCTGCCTGCTGCTCGCCGCCTGCAATTCACGAACGCCGGAGCAAGACGGCCCCGCTGCGGCCCCGTCCCCGCAGGCCGCCCAGCCCGCGGCAACAGGCGATGCTTCCGCCGCGCCTGCGGCAGCGACGACGGAAGCCGCGGCTCCTGTTCCCAAGGGCCTGCCCTTCGTCGGCAAGCGCATCTTCGAGACCCGGCCCGCAGTGACCGGCACCGGCACGCCCCACCGCTTCGTCGAGATCCTGGCGAACGGGGATGTATTCTTCGAGTACGGGCAGCAGAACCCCGGCACGGGGACCACCATGGACGGGGAGCGCTATTATGCCGGGAAATTCACACGCGTCCTGAAATGCGTATTCGGAAAGCTGGACGACACCCGGTACTACATCGTCGGCAAGGCGGCTATCGTCGAGGTCGACGAAAGCGGCAACCGGCTGAGCAGCGAGGATTGCTGCGGCAACGGGAACGTGGATATGGTGACGAAATGTCCCTGCGAAGGATCGCTTTACGATCCCGGTACCGCACAATAGCCGGTCCGGGTGACAAATCCGGGATGCGGGGCATGGCTCTCCCGGGCCCGCCGCGCAATTCATGAAAATGCAGGACATCCTGCCATTGCGCCTCTTCCATTATCTCGCCTGGAACCACATAATGATGTGATTTTCCTAGATATAGTGGCAGATTATCTTTCGAGTTAAATTGTTAAACTCATGAGATCACTTCTTCTCACATTGTTTGCAGCGTGCATTACCGCAGCTTCCGGTGCCCAGGTCTACCTGGCGGATACCGCCATGACAACCGATCCGGGGGCCGGGGGCATGAAAGCCAGTTCGCTCTCGAAGCCGATCGGCAATAACTACGGGCTCTCGTTCAACAATACCACCTTCTTCGCCGTTGCCGAGGATTTCACGGTGCCGACAGGGCAGACCTGGAACGTGGATACCATCGTCGTCTACGGCTATCAGACCGGTAGCTCCACGTCCTCGCCGATCAATTACCTGACCATGCAGGTATGCAAGGGCAGCGTCACCGGCGCCTCCGTGTTCGGCGATACGACTACGAACCGGCTCAGCGTGGCGAACTTTTCGGGAATCTACCGGGTGGATACTTCTGCGTCCTCCGGCGGTGTCGGAAGCTCGCAGCGGCCTATCATCGAGCTCAAGGTGAAGGTAACCCCCACGCTCAGCCTTACGGCGGGAACCTACTGGCTGATCTACAGCGCCAGGGGCAATTCCAGTCTGACGGGGCCCTGGGCCAATCCCAAGGTGCTGCCAAATCGTGTAAATCCTACGGCGCAGAACGGCATGCAGCGCGTGCTCGGCGTATGGAGGCCGGCCAAAGACAGCATCAGCCCGACGGTGATGCAGAATCTCGGCTTTCCCCTCAAGATCCTCGGTCCTAAAAAGCTCGGCGTAACCGGTGCCGCCGCAATGGAGGCGGACCTGCACTGCCTGCCGAATCCGGCAACCGAGCGCAGCCGGATCTCGTTCAACCTGGCTGCTCCCGCGCAGCTCAGTCTCCGCGTTTTCAGCGCTACGGGGCAGCTCGTAAAAACGCTCGCCCAGGACCGGCTCGGGGCGGGCCGTCATGAATACGGACTGGAGGGAGCCGCGCTTCCCCCGGGCAATTACTACTGCGAGCTGCAGACGGAGGAAGGGAGGCAGACGAGCTCCTTCCAGGTCGTCCGCTGATGCAGGAGCCCGGCAAGGCCTGCCCGGAAACGATCCGGGCAGGCCTTGCTATGCAATTAAAACGAGGTATGTCTCCCCGGAAATGCCGGCGACTTTGGCTCTGGGAATATGGCTCAGCTGAATACCGCACGGCGCCCCAGGTACCGCTTGATCTCGCGGATGATCACGCCCGGTGCGCTCATATGCGGGTAATGCCCCTTGGCGTCGATCACCCGGAGGGTACTGCCGGGCATCATGCGGTGGAGGTATTCGCCGACCTCGATCGGGACGACGAAATCGTCCTGCGACTGCAGGATCAGCGCCGGCACGCGCAGCCTCGACAGATCCTTGCGGTAATCGGCGAAGAAAGTGGCGCGGGCAAAGTGCCGGGCGGTTTCGGGATTCGCGGCGCGGAATTGCCGTATCAGCGCGGCGGCAAGCTCGGGGTGCTCGGGGTTCTGCATGGCTACCGGTCCCATGTATTCCGCCCATTCCAGGTAGTTGGTATCCATGCGCTCCATCAGCGCCTCGATCTCGCTGCGCTCGAAGCCGCCGACGTATCCTTCGCCATTGATATAGCAGGGGGAAGGGGTGACGAAGATCAGCTGCTCGAAGAGCTCCGGCTTTCGGATGGCGGCGATGAGCCCGATCATGCTGCTGATCGAATGCCCGGCCAGGATGATGCTCTGCAGCCCCAGCTCGTGGATCACGTCCAGCATGTCCTGCGCGTAGCCTTCCAGCGTCTCGTAGCGGGCGCAATCGAACGCACGACTGTCGCTTTTGCCGGAGCCTACGTAATCGAACAGAACGATCTGGTAGTCGCTCTCGAATGCCGGATAGACCTCATTCCAGACTTCCTGATCGCAGCCGAACCCATGAGCAAACATCAGGGGCTGTGTGCCTTCCCCTAATACTCTCACATTGTTACGTTCGATTATATTTTTATACATAACCATTGTTACAAGTGACTTACTGCGAAAGTAGGCAACCCTTGCGTGCCGGAGCGTGTTACAGGCCGGTAAGAGGTACCGTTTTTCAGCGCTTGCCTGCCGGAGCCCTGGGATACAGCAGGCGCAATTGCCCGCCGGCAGGACCGCATAAAATATGTAAAAGAAAATATGATTATTATTTCGTTTTACGTTCAGGATAGCTTATTTTTGTTATGTTGCCATGGCAACGTTTACCCGGCTGTCGTTCTGACTCCCGGTGTTTTTTACAGAGGATACTGGCTGATCCCCCTTGTTTCTGATATATCCAGGATTTATTGGTAGTCTTTCCGCCTGCGGCCCAGCCGCTCGAAGGCCTGTTCCCGGCCTGCGTTCCTGTAGCCCTTCTGAACCCTTATCCGCCCTTGGTACGCTGCCGCCAGCCCCAGCGCCAGACCGTTTTTGGCGCGCAGCCCCAATGGGAATAACCTTGCCCCCCACACTGCCTATTCCATTGCTATCACATAAAAAGCTCGTTGCGACGCATTAATCCGCGATAATCCAGTACAACTATGAAGACTATGTATCCCGGGACATTTCAGCCCGCAGAGCGGGCCGTTGAGGCGCTTTTTCTTGAGGAGGAGGTAAGCGACGCCAGGCTTGCGCTATTGATGAACGATGCCAGTATCGACCAGATACTGGCGCTCGATGTCTCCCTGAAGATTATAGCCTGGAACCGCGCCTGCGAGGAAGCTACCGGAATTCCGCGCGCCGAGGCGATGGGGAAACTGCTCTGCTCGATCTGGCCGCAGATCGTGGAGCTGCCGAAAATGATGGAAGCCCTGGTAATGGCGCTGAAAGGCCTGAAATCGTTCGTGCCCTGGGAGAGCGGAACATACAGGGAGGGATATTTCGAGCACCACTTCATTCCCCTGAAGTCTTCCGGCGGAGCTATGGGTGTGCTCGTGATCATCCACGACGTGGCGCACCGGGTGAAGGCCGAGCAGGAGCTGCAGCGCCTCAACCAGGAGCTGCTGCGCAAGGCCCGCGAGCTCAGGGACAAGACGGCCGAGCTGATCTCCTTCAACTGGATCGCCTCGCATGATCTGAAGGAGCCGCTGCGCAAGATTTACACCTTCATCGAAATGGTTGCGACCCGCGAGGGCCTCAAGCTGAGCGACGCAGGCCGCACCAACCTGCGCCGGGCGCAGAGCGCCGTGCAGCGCATGGGCCTGCTGACGGACGATATCGCGACCTTCACCCAGGTATCCGCCCCCCAGGAGCCGCTGGCCGAAATAGCGCTCGACGATATCCTGCAGTCGATCCTCGCCTCCTTTACACGCCAGGTCCGGGAATGCAATGCCGTTATTGAAAATGTACCGCTGCCCCCGGTGGTAGGCTATAAGAACATGCTCGGCCTGCTGTTCTACCATATGCTGGGCAACGGGCTGAAATTCCAGGTGCCGGATGCGCAGCCTCATTTGCGGATCGGGTACGAGCTGTGCAGCGGCGCGGCGCTCAACCACGAGACGGCCGAGATCGATGCCGAATATCACTGCATCAGCTTCGAAGATAACGGGATCGGCATCGCGCCGGCATACTTCGAGAAGGTGTTCGGCATGTTCCAGCGCCTGCACCCCCAGGGCGCATACCGCGGCACGGGTATGGGGCTCGCCATCTGCCGCAAGGTGGTCGAAGCGCACGACGGGTTCATCGTCGTCGAAAGCACGGAGGGGAAAGGGAGTATATTCCGCTGCTACCTGAAGGTGGATTTCTATACCGCCCAGATATTGCACGGATGAGCGGCAGGCGGCTGCGGTTGTGGAATTGAACCGGCGGAATTCGCCATGCAAGCCGTCTTTCCGTGCGCTTTGGCCCGCCGTTTTCCACATATTCCGGCAGCTGAAACCGGCTTGGAAGCGAAGCGCCTGATCGCTATAGGTTTAAATTTTGTATTTCGATACTATGCCTTAAGCCTTACTGCTGGCATCATCTCGGCAACAGAATACGCAATTCCAAAACCAAAACCTTCAGATCATGGCACAGAACAACAGTGGCCGCGGCGGAAATCAGGGCGGCCAGGGTAAGCAGGGTGGAAATCACGGCAACCAGGGAAATCAGGGAAACCGCCAGAATGCCTCGGGTCGTGGATTCGCCGGTATGGACGAAGAGCAGCAGCGCGAGATCTCCAGCAAGGGCGGTCGCGCGTCCCACGAGCAGGGAACCGGGCATGAGTTCAATTCCGAAGAAGCCCGGGAAGCCGGCCGTAAAGGCGGCCAGTCCCGCGGCAGCCACGGCGGCGGCAAGTAACAAGGATTCTCATTCATAAGCCACAGGCCCGGTTTCTACCGGGCCTTTTTTTGCGGCACTCGGCTTTGGAGCCTCAGCCTGCATGCTCTTCCAGCAGCCGCTGCACCTTTACCCGCAGCTCCTGCATCCGGAAGGGCTTTTCCAGGAAGCCGTCGGCCCCGGCCCTTGGCGCCTGCAGCGCCGTCTGGGGACTGGCCGAAAGGATCAGCACCGGGATGCCGCTGGTCCGGGGATCGGCCTTCAGCACCCTGCAGAGATCGAGCCCGTCCACGCCCGGGAGCTGCTTGTCCAGAATGATCAGGTCCGGCAGTCCGAACGCCCTGTCGAATATTACCTCGCCGCTGCTGACGATGGTAACGGCATAGCCGCGCCGCTCCAATATGATGCGGACGGCATCCTGAATGGACACGTCGTCGTCGACGACGAGGATCTGCTTCGGCTGTTCGGACATTGGAGGGGACCTGGATTGCTTGGTGAGGACCCGGCTACGGTCAGCCGCCTTGCAGCGGCAGCCGGAAGCAGAACATCGCCCCCTTGCCTTCGTGTTCCTGCACCCAAATCGTGCCCCCGTGCTTCTGGATAATGGACGCACTGATAAACAGTCCCAGCCCCAGTCCCGAATGCGATCCCGATTCCGCGTTGCCGAAGAAGCGCTCGAATACCCGCTTCCGCAGGGCCTGCGGGATCCCCGCGCCGTAATCCCGCACGCAGACCGTGACGGCGTGTGCGTCGGCGGAGGACTGCACGTCGATGCGTTCCGTGCCGGGAGCGTATTTGATGGCGTTCGAGATCAGGTTGGTCAGCACCTGGCGGATGCGCTCCCGGTCTATGGCCAGGCGTACCTGGGCCCGCAGATCCGTCACGATCGGCCGGTCGGAGATCCGCTGCATGGACTCGACCGTGTCTGCGATCAGCTCGTCCGCCAGCACCTCCGAAAGCTCGAGCCGGAGCTTGCCTTCCGCGATGCGGGTGGTGTCCAGCAGCGCATAGATCAGCGAGGCCAGCCGGTCGACCTGCAGATTCAGCTTTTGCATCAGCTTGCTCTGGTGGGCATCCCCCTTCTCGTCGAGCATTTCCGCGAGCACCTCGGTGTATGCCTTGATGCTGGTCACGGGAGTGCGCAGCTCGTGGCTGGCAATGCCGACGAATTCGTCCTTCTGCTCTTCGAGGAGCTTGCGCTCGGTTATATCGATGAGGCTGCCCATCAGGGCTGCGTTCATCCCGCTGTGAGAGGGGATGTACTGGCCGCGCTTCAGCAGCCAGAGCGTGCCCCGCTCGGGGTGCTGGATGCGGAATTCGATCTCGACCGAGCTTTGTTCCCGCACGGCCCGGTTGTGAGCCTCCATCAGTGCCGCCTGGTCGTCCGGGTGCACCAGTTCGAGGAATATGCTCATCTCGAAAGTATCGCCGGGATGGGGATAGCCCGTGAGCTCGTTCCATTCCGGGCTGGCGATGCCCTGCTGCTTGACGAGGTCGAAGCCCCAGATGCCGACCCGGGCCGCGCGCTGGGCGATCTCCAGCTTGAGCTGCTCGTCGTGCAGGGCCTGGGTCGCCGCTACGCGCTCGGTGATATCGTACATGACGCCCACCATGCGGGTGGCCCGGCCCTGTTCCCTGCTCAGGGCGCGGCCGAAGCCGGTCATCCAGCGGACTTCGCCGTCGGCGCGGATGACCCGGAAGGCTTCCATCCGGTAGGTACCGGTCTCTTCCACGGCCTGCCGCAATTCCTCGTCTACGGCCGCCGCGTCCTCAGGGTGTACAAACTGCTGGAAGAAGCGGGTATTGACCGGATGATCCCGGGGCTCAAGTCCCAGGAGAAGGAAATGCTGGTCGTTCCAGCGTATGCTGTCCTCGGGGATATTCCAGTCCCAGGCGGCCATATTCGCGCTCTGCAGCGCCACGCGGTTGCTTTCCTCGGCGATGCGCAGGGCCAGTTCCGCCTTTTTGAGCTCGGTGACGTCGACGAATACGTTGATCGCCCCGGTGATATGGCCTTCCGCATCGAAGAGCGGATCGATGTTCACGTTCGCCACCAGACGGTCCCCGGCGGGCTGTTCTATGACAACTTCCAGGTTCCGCGCCGCGCGGCCGTGCCGTACGGCGTCGGCCATGGGGCAGCGCTCGTGCCTGAGCAGCTCGCCGTCCGGCGTCCACATGCGGAAGGAGCCGCAGAATATATCCTGGTCGTTGCCCAGGCGCGGTTCCCGGCCCCAGATCTCGGCGGCACGGCGGTTGAAATAGGTGATCCTGCCGGCGGCGTCGCAGGTATATACGGCCGCGGGCATCAGCTCCAGGAGCTTGCTGATGCGCTCTTCGCTGCCGCGCAGGGCCTCCTGGGTCTGGAGCCGTTCGCGGATCTCGTTATAGCTCGAGATGATCATCGCGGCCGATTGCGTCACGATCTCGGCCAGCGCCAGCTCCCCGGGCGTCGCTTCATGCGGAGTGCCGAAGTACATGGCGAAGGTGCCCACGCCCTTGTTCTCCCGGGTCTTGATCGGGAACGACCAGCAGCCCTTGTAATCGTACTTGGCCGCCAGGTGCAGCCAGGGCTGCCACAGCGGCGCGTCTGCCACGTCGGGGGTTATTTCCGGCTCGCCGGTAGGGATGGCCAGTCCGCAGGCCAGGGAGTCGAAGCCGATGGCAAAGCCGTCGATCTCGCGCAGGTAGGCTTCCGGCATGTCTCCCGCCCCGATCACCGGGTGCAGCTTCGTGCCCGCCTCGTTCGCCAGGTAAAAGGCTGTCCGGGCCTCTCCCTCCGTTTCATTCGTCACCATCCTGGCCAGCACGTTCAGCGAATCCACCAGCGAGGCCCCGTTCACCGCGGCCTGGAAGGCCTCCTTCTGACCGCGCATCCGCTCCTCGTTGGTTCGCAGGGCGTCCTCGGCCCGGGCCCGCTCCAGCCTGGTCCAGATGCGGGATACCAGCTCGCGCATCAGCTCGATCTCGTCGTCGCGCCAGTCTCGCGGCCGGCTGTCGACGATGCTCAGCGTCACGCGCCATTGCCCGTTGCGGACGAGCGGGGTGTTTACATAAGCGCCGATTTTCAGCGCCGTCATATTCGCCGCGATGTCTTCCGCGAATACCGAGATATCGCGGACGACCTCGGGCTTGCCGGAACGCATCAGCCGGCGCGTTTCCTCGGGGTGGTAGTCGGTAATGCGGTGGGTGCCGGCTACGCTCACCGCCTCGGGGCGATGCCACACATTCGTGGTCGTCACCAACCCCGCTTCCTCGTCCACTTCGGAGAACGCGCAGTACGACGCCCCGAAATGCCCGGCCAGCTTTTTGCAAAGCTCGTCCATCGTCCGGCTCATATCCGTCGATTGCACCAGGTCCTCGCTGACTTCGTTCAGCAGGTTCATGGTCGCCTCGCGGCGCTTGCGCCCGGTGATGTCGTTGAATACGATGGCTATCTGGTGGGAGTCTGCGCCGCGGACCCGGGACGCGTAGGCCTCGTACCACCTGCCGGTATCCTGGTGATAGTTCTCAAAGCGTACCGGGTCCCCGGCCTCCGTTACCTTTTTGTATATCTCCAGCCAGTAGAGCTCCGCGCCTGGGGCTATCTCGTCACCGGTCTTGCCGCTGGGATCTACCTGCCCGGTATGGCGCTCATAGGCCCGGTTCACTTCGACGAAGCGATAGTTCACGGCGTTGCCGGAATCATCGTAGATCATTTCGATGATGCAGAATCCTTCGTCCATGGAGTCGAAGAGCGTCCGGTACTTTTCTTCGGACTTGCGCAGGGCCTCTTCTATCCGAGCCTGCTCGACGGCCGTCCAGGTGCGCTCAGCCGTTTCCCGGACCAGTTCGATCTCCTGGGCGTTCCAGTTGCGCGGGGAGATCGTGCGGACGGAAAGAGTGGCCACCCAGTCGCCTTTCTTGACAAGCGGAACGGCGATATAAGCGCCGATACCGCCCGCCCGCAGCGCCTTGCGTTCGGATTCCGGGCTCAGCGGATCGTTTTCGATATCGCGTATCACCCGGATCTGGCCCGACCGGCTCGCGGCGGCCGGCCCCTCCCCGAAGTCCGCGGCGCGGAACCGCCCGCTCACCGGGGGAAGGCCGTTCCCGTAGCCCTGGTGGACAACTATCTCATCCCCGCTTATCTCGCCGTAATGCGCCTGGTTCGTCTCCAGGTATTCGCCAAGCATGCGTGCGGCCACGGCCTGGATCTTCAGGGGATCGGAGATAGGCCGGAGCGCGTCTGCAAGCCTGAGGAGGTATTCCTGCTGCCATTCCTGGCGCTTGCGCTCGGTGATGTCGCTGAAGAGCACCGCTACCAGGTTTTCGCCGGGCTCTCCTACGCGGAATGCGTAGACATCGTAGAAAAGCCCGAGGGCCTTGGCCTCGTTCTCGAAGCGCTCGGGGACGCCGGAGCGGGCGATGCGGCCGAAGATATCGAACCAGTATTGCTCGTGCAAGGGCGCCATTTCCCTGGCCGTCTTTCCGATGGCGCCTGCCAGGCTGGTCTGCTTTTCGAAGGCCGGGTTCACTTCCAGGAAGCGGTAGTCGACGGGGCGGCCGTTGCTCTCGAACAGCATCTCGATGATGCAGAAGCCTTCGTCGATGGAATTGAACAGCATGCGGTAGCGCTCATCGCTGATGCGCAATGCTTCGGCGGCCTTGCGGCGCTCGGTGATATCCACCAGGGAGATCACCACGCCCTGTATCCGGTCCTCTTCGGTGCGATACGGAGCCAGGCGCGCCAGGAAGCTGCGGCCGTCCGTGGTCCGCGTCTCCCGTTCTATCATCTGCAGCCGGTCCAGCACGATCTGGGCGTCGTCCAGCAGGGTATTCTGCTCCAGCCGGCTGGTGATATCGCTTAAGGGTCGGCCGTAGTCGGCGGGGATCAGGTTGAAGATCGAGCGCACGGCAGGAGTAAAGAGCACCACCCGCAGGGAGCGGTCCAGGAAGATGGTCCCGATATCGGTGGAGTTGATCAGGTTCTGCAGGTTATTGCTCACCATGGTGGCTTCCTCCACCTTCACCTTCAGCTCCTGGTTGACCGTGCTGAGCTCCTCGTTGATGCTCTGCAGCTCCTCCTTGCTGGTTTCGAGCTCTTCGGTGGCCGAGCGCAGCTCCTCGTTCATGGCCTGCAGCTCCTCGTTGCCGGCCTTCAGCTCCTCCGCCTGGAACTCGTGCTGCTCGTTCGATGCGCGCAGCATCAGGCGGAGCCGCGACAGCTCTTCCTCGAGATGCCGGGCGGCGCTTTCGTCGCTGGTATGCAGGACCGGGTGGGGGAGCTGCTGCTCGCCGTTCCCGGCGGGCTCGAAGACCACCAGCAGAAAGCTGCTCTTGTCCATATTGCCCGATTCCACGGGGCGCACATGGATGCGGATGCTCTCGCTGCCCTCGGCCGTGCGCACGCTGAGGGGCAGGCTGCTCACGGGAGTGCCTTTCTGGGCGGCCTGGTACAGGCCGTTGCGCAGCTCGGAGCGCAGCTCCTCGCGGATCAGCTTGAGGATTGCCTGCGTGGGCTCCCCGCCTGCCAGCTGCATGTACCGGCCCGCGCGGGGCGAGCTGTGCACCAGGTCGAATTCCGCGTTGACGATGAGGGAGGGTGGGGCGTATTCCTCCAGCAGCTGCAGGTGCAGGTCGCCGTATGAGACCTGGGTCGCGGGGATCACCGGCGCATGCTGCGGGATGACCGGCGAGACCAGCCGCAGCGGCTGTATGGCGTCCGGCACCACGATCGGCCGCTGGTTGCGGGCCAGCCGGGACTGATAGATATGCTGCTCCCTGCTGGTCATCTTGAACAGGTCGCTGGCCGAATCCACGCTTTCCGAGGTGCCCAGCATCAGCACCCCGCCGGGCTTCAGCGCGAAGTGGAAGGTTTCCATTACGCGCTCCTGGGCGGGCCGGTTGAGGTAGATCAGCACGTTCCGGCAGGAGATCAGGTCGATGCGGGAAAAGGGCGGATCTTTTAAGAAATTGTGATGTGCGAACAAGACCGTTTCCCGGATCTCGCGGCGGATGCGGTAGCCTTCGCCTTCCTTGGTGAAGAAGCGGGCCAGGCGCTCGGGGGAGACGTCCGCGGCATCGTTGAGCGTATAATACCCTTCCCGGGCCGTGGCGATGGCGCCCTCGTCGATATCGGTGGCGAAGATCTGCACCTTGGGGGCGTCCACGACTCCCATGGCCCGCTCCGCGCAGAGTATGGCGAGGGAATAAGCCTCCTCCCCGGTAGCGCAGCCTGCCACCCAGAGCCGGACCTGGTCTTCCGAGTTGCGGTTGTTGAACAGCTCCGGCAGGATTTCCGCCTCCAGGTATTCGAACGGGGTCTTGTCGCGGAAGAAGTTTGTGACCGAGATCAGGAGGTCTTTCAGCAGCGACTGGGTTTCTTCGGGGTGCTCATTGGAGAACGATGCATAGCCCGGCAGGCTGTTCTGCGAGCGGATGGCCATGCGTCGCTCGATCCGGCGCATGAGCGTGGCCCGCTTGTAGTTGGAAAAATCGTGACCGGTGCGGAGGCGGAGCTGTGTGAATATTTCCCGCAGGGCCTGCTGCTCGTCCTCGTCCCGCAGAGCCGGGTCCTCGCTGATATGCGTCCGGGAAAGCGAGTTGCGGTAGGCCAGGATCTGCGCGGGGATGTCCGCTACGTTCAATACCTCGTCTACCTGGCCCGTGGAAATGGCGTTGCGCGGCATCTCGTTGAATACCGCCTCGCGGGGATTCTGCACGAAGACGGCCCCGCCGAGCTCCTTGACCCGCTTCAGCCCCATGGAGCCGTTGGCCCCGGTGCCGCTGAGGATCACGCAGATGGCCTGCGACCTGCGGGTATCGGCCAGGCTGCGGAAGAAGATGTCCACAGGGGCGCGGCGCTCCTCGACTGAGGTATGGGCCTGGGCCCGGATATAGCCGTCTTCCAGCAGCAGGTGCCGGTTCGGCGGGACTACGTAGATATGATCTGGCTGGATATGCACCGCTCCCTGCACCTGGGTTACGGGAATCGCGGTGGTGGCCTGTAGCAGGGCCGCAAGCTGGCTGTCGTGATCGGGGGAAAGATGCAGGATCACTACATAGGCTACCCCGCTGTCCGGGGGCACCTGCTCGAAGAAGGCCTGCAGCGCTTCTATGCCCCCGGCGGAGGCGCCGATGCCGACGACGAGAAAGCCCTCGCCGGACGGTGATGATTGATTTTCCTGTTCCTGGTCTCCTGGGGTAAGCGATTTTTTCATGCGAAAGCACACGGTTCCGGTACGGCGCGTAAGTTACTTCGCTTCCGAGCCTTTTTTTTCTCGACCCGTGGTTTGTTCGGCAATGCTCTCTTTATTGAGCGCTTCATGTGTTTGCGCCGCCCGGCGTATCAGCATGGCGCGGTCTTCGGCTTCCTTCGCTTTCTGGAAATACATCGCGGCCAGCCTGGGCTCATTGGCCTCCGCGAAGTGATCGCCCATATGATTGAGGAGCATCACGCCTTCGTCCACGCTGCGGATGGCCTTGTAGAAAGCGTCCTCGATCTGCTCGCTGATGGCGGCCAGCAGGGTGTCCGAGCTGAAGGCATGACCGGTATGGCAGCGGAACCGCACCCGGTCGCCCTCCAGGAGCCGGGCGAGCACCCCGCCGCAGGCAGGGCAGGTATAGGGGGTCAGCGTGCCGCTGCGGAATAAGGCCAGCGCGGCTTCCCCGCTTTCGGCAGCGATATCGATCTCGGTCTTGGTCTGGGCATGTCGTTTCATGATGCCGGGATTTTCAGTTGGCACTTCGGCGGACAGGCGGGTAAGCAGTTCGGGCATGGCGGCTACGGGCACGCAGTGGTCGACGGCCACGGCCCGCAGGGCATGCTCCGGCATGGAGGAGACTTCCGCATCTGCCGGGTCCTGGACGATCGCCAGTCCGCCGGCTTCCTTGATGGTATAAAGTCCGGAAGTGCCGTCATCGAGGCCTCCGGAGAGAATAACGCCTATGACGCGGCTGCCGTAGACATAGGCCGCGGAACGGAACAGGGGATCGATGGCCGGGCGGAAGCGGTTTTCCTTGGGACCCCGGGTCAGGCGGATGTGCCCGTCCTCGATCAGCATATGCTGGTCCGGGGGCGCGACATAGATCCGGCCGGGATGTATGAGTTCCCCGTTCCGGGCATTTGCGGCATGGAGCTGCCCGTATTTGTTGAGCACCTGAGGCAGGATGCCTGTCATGTCCGGGGACATATGCCAGACGATGAAGATTGAGGCATCCAGGCCGGCCGGCAATCCTGCCGCCAGGGTTTTCATAGCCTCGAAGCCTCCCGCCGAAGCCCCGATCACAATTATGTTCCGCGTATCAGGCATATAAGATTCCCGGTATGAAGCCGGTCGCAGGAACGGCACCAAAATCAATCCAGGGAATTTTTTCCGGCGCTTTCGTGCGAAAGATCCCCGCTTGTCATAGCCGGGGCGGATCTCAGCCGATTACGCGCCAGATAGCAGATGTAATCTTATATGAAAACTCAAGCTTATTAACGGAGCTTCAGCATTTTAACATTTACGGTAAGCTTTACTTTTTCCAAGGGCGGTAAATTGCCGCCCGAAATGAAGCTGGTCTACCGGTTGCTGCTTTTGCTGGGCCTATTGCTGTCTGTCGCGGCTCCGTACACCGGGGTTGCAGAAACAGCCGCCATACGCCCCTTGCCGGTCTTCGGCCTCCAGGTGGAGCGCAAGATCCATGCTATCGACGGTACCGAGATCGGGCATCCGGGAGCTCATATCCTGGGTTTCCGCGAGGCCCCGGAACTCGCAGATGCGATTTTCGAAGTGGAGCCGGAAGACCGGAAAAATCCCGAATCCAATTTCTCCAGAAAGCTAGCCGAGGTTACGGGCTATTTTACGTCGTACCTCGATCCGGTAGCCGCGTACTCCTTTCTCAATCCCAATAAATGCTCGCCTGTATGCGGGCATTTTTCATTTTGCTCCCGGCGCTTCATCGCGCTCTGCGTCATCCGGGTCTGATACCGGGGCCATGGGAGCTCGTCCGGGCCATAGCCGCGCGGTGACCCCGCCCTTGTAGCGCCGCCTTTACCCGGCTGCGCGATATGCCGGTCCCGGCACCGCCTTCCCGGCTTGTTTCCCGACAGGTTCGATATCGAGCGGGCTCCCCCTGCCATCTCCTTTCATGCTGCCGCTCCCGGCGTTCCTGCGCCGGTACAGCCCCTGGTCCGACCTCGTCGCCGGCGGACAGCAGGCGGGTTATGCCCGCAACCCAGGAAATACTGCAAACACATATAAGTTCAATGAAGCAAATCTTTATGCTTGCGGGCCTGTTCGCGCTCGTTTGTACCGCAAGCTGCAAATCCGAACAGAAAGAATCCGGCCCGGAAAGCAAGCTCCTGGTGACGACACCCCTGAAAACGGATACGGCGGTCGTCAGCCAGTACGTCTGCCAGATCCATTCCATCCGCCATATCGACCTGCGGGCGCAGGAACGGGGCTACCTGCAAAAGATATACGTAGACGAAGGCCAGCATGTGAGGGCGGGCCAGCTCCTGTTCCAGATCATGCCCAAGCTCTATGAAGCGGAGCTGAACAAGGCCGGTGCCGAGGTCGACTTCGCCGATATCGAGTACCGCAATACCAAGAGGCTCGCCGACAGCAACGTGGTGGCGCCCGGGGAGCTCGCCATGGCCCGCGCCAAGCTCAACAAGGCCAAGGCCGAGCTCGCGCTCAACAAGGTGCACTACCAGTTCACCGAGATCCGCGCACCCTTCGACGGCATCATCGACAAGCTCCAGGTGCGGCAGGGCAGCCTCGTCTCCGAAGGCGACCTGCTGACCACGCTTGCAGACAACAGCAAGATGTGGGTGTACTTCAACGTGCCGGAAGCCGAGTATCTCGACTATGCCACCAAGGCCAGCAAGAGCCCCCAGGAGGTGCAGCTGCTGATGGCTAATCATGAAGTGTTCCCGCAGCCGGGTGTGGTGGAGACCATCGAAGCCGACTTCGACAACGAGACCGGCAACATCCCTTTCCGGGCTACGTTCCAGAACCCGCAGGGCGTGCTCCGGCACGGGGAAACCGGCAATATCCTGATGAACACCACGCTTAAGAACGCGCTGCTCATCCCGCAGAAAGCCACGTTCGAGGTCCTGGATAAGAAATACGTATTCGTCGTCGACAAGGAGAGCCGCGTGAAATCCCGCGAGATCGAGATCGCCGCGGAGATGAACGATCTGTACGCGGTGAAGTCCGGCCTGTCGGAAGATGACAAGATCCTCGTCGAAGGCCTGCGCAAGGTGAAGGAAAACGACAAGATCAGCTACGACCTGAAGGACCCGAGGCTGATCATGTCGCAGCTGCGCCTCCCGGCAGAATAATTCACCCTTTCAAAAAGCAGGATAATGTTCAATAAATTCATTCAAAGGCCGGTTCTCGCGATCGTGCTCTCCGTGGTGATCATCTTCATGGGGCTGCTGGCGATCGAGACCCTGCCTGTTTCGCAGTTCCCGTCTATCGCCCCGCCGATGGTGGTGGTAAACGTGGCCTACCCGGGCGCCAGCGCCGACGTGCTGGTAAACTCGGTGCTCATCCCGATGGAAAAAGCCATCAACGGAGCGCCGGGTATGAAATACATGACCTCGGACGCTACCAGCGCCGGCGAAGCCACGATCCAGGTCGTATTCGACCTGGACACCGATCCGAACCAGGCGGTCGTGAACGTAAAGAACCGCATCGAGCAGGTGACGAACCGCCTGCCGGAGCTCGTGCAGCGCGAAGGCCTGGTGGTGAGCTATACCTCGCCGAACATGCTCATGTACGTGAACCTGTATAGTAAGGATCCGAAAGCGGACGAGAACTTCCTGTACAACTTCGCCGGCGTCAATATCATCCCCGAGCTCAGCCGCCTGAAAGGGGTGGGCAGCGCCAAGATCCTCGGCAGCCGTCAGTACGCGATGCGGGTCTGGCTGAAGCCGGACCGGATGCGGGCCTACAACGTTTCGACGGAGGAAGTGATGAAGGCGCTGGCCGAGCAGAGCATCATCGGCTCGCCTGGCCGTATCGGCCAGGCTACGGGTAAGCGCTCGCAGTCCCTGGAGTACGTACTGACCTACGAAGGCCGGTACAACAAGCCGGAGCAGTACCAGAACGTGATCGTGAAGGCCAACCCGAACGGCGAGATCCTGTACCTGAAAGACATCGCCGATGTCGAGCTGGGCTCCGAGTTCTACGATATCTACTCGAACATGGACGGTCACCCTTCCGCGGCGATCACGCTGAAGCAGACCTACGGCTCCAACGCCAGCGATGTAATCAAGCAGGTGAAGGCCAAGCTGGAGGAGATCAAGACGAGCTCCTTCCCGGCGGGCATGGACTACCAGATCAGCTACGACGTATCGAGCTTCCTGGACGCCTCCATCGAAAAGGTGGTGCATACGCTCGGGGAAGCCTTCGTGCTGGTGGCCATCGTGGTGTTCCTCTTCCTCGGCGACTGGCGCTCGACCCTGATCCCGATCCTGGCGGTGCCGGTCTCGCTTATCGGCGCCTTCATGTTCATGAAGCTGCTCGGCCTGACGATCAACCTGATCACGCTGTTCGCCCTGGTATTGGCCATCGGTATCGTGGTGGATAACGCGATCGTGGTGGTGGAAGCGGTGCATACCAAAATGGCGGAGGAGCACCTGTCGCCATATAATGCGGTGAAAAAGGTGCTGCAGGAAATCAGCGGAGCCATCATCGCGATCACGCTGCTGATGACGGCGGTGTTCATCCCGGTGGCCTTCATGTCCGGGCCCGTGGGCATCTTCTACCGCCAGTTCTCCATCACCATGGCCACCTCCATCGTGATCTCCGGCTTCGTGGCGCTGACCCTGACCCCGGTGCTCTGCGCGATGATCCTGAAGAACACGCACGGGCAGCCCCGGAAGAAAACGCCCGTCAACCGCCTGATCGACGCGTTCAACAACTGGTTCGAGCGCCTCACGGGCCGCTACGCCAGCTTCCTGAAGCATATCGTAAGCCGGCGCGCCGTCACCTTCGGGCTGCTCATCGCGTTCTGTGCCGGTATCTGGATAACGGGAGAGACGCTGCCCTCCGGCTTCATCCCGAATGAAGACCAGGGCATGATCTACGCGATCATCCAGACCCCGCCGGGCTCCACGCTGGAGCGTACCAACGATATCTCCAAGCAGCTCCAGAAGATCGCCGAGAAAGTGGAAGGCGTATCCTCCGTATCGGCCCTTGCCGGGTATGAAGTACTGACCGAAGGCCGGGGCTCCAACGCCGGTACCTGCCTGATCAACCTGAAGGACTGGTCGGACCGCAAGCACTCCGCGGTGGAGATCATCGAGGAGCTCGAAGAAAAGTCCAAGTCCATCGCCGGGGCGACGATCGAATTCTTCCAGCCCCCGGCGGTGCCGGGTTACGGCGCTGCGGGCGGCTTCTCCCTGCGCCTGCTGGATAAGACCAACTCGGGCGACTACAAGGAGTTCGGGAAGGTGAACGACGAGTTCATGGCAGCCCTGCACAAGCGCAAGGAGCTGACAGGGCTCTTCACCTTCTTCGCAGCCAACTATCCCCAGTACGAGCTGGAGATCGACAACAAGGCCGCAATGCAGAAGGGCGTCTCAATCAAGGAAGCGATGGACAATCTCTCCAACCTCATCGGAAGTACCTAAGAGCAGGGCTACATCCGCTTCGGGAACTTCTTCA
>JASLDA010000382.1 GCA_030151745.1 Chitinophagaceae bacterium
GGAGCGTCGCAGGATCGATGCTGCTTATTCCGTTGATCGTGCCCGCCCACAGCCGTCCCGAGCTGTCCATTGCCAGGACATTGCATTTGTCGCGCGTCAGGCCCTCCGAGGAAAAGCGCAGGATGGCAGGTCCGTTCTTCAGTAAAAGCCCTTCGGAAGATGCGAGCCACAGCCGGCCGTAGCGGTCTTCCAGGATGTCGCTGATCCGCGTGTCCGGAGGGAAGCCGGGGAATAGGGGCCGGCTGTGCCACCGGCCGTCCTCACGGATAAGGAGGCCGGAATCGGTCCCGGCCCATATCGTTCCCCGCATGTCCTCTTTGAGCACATTGATGCGCTTCAACCCCGGCAGCGACTGCCGGATCAGGCTGTCTCCCTGCAGCCGGTACAGCTGCTGGAAGGAGCTGACCCATTCCCGGCCGCCACGGTCTTTCAAAAACGCGATGCATCCTACAGGAGTTCCTTTGCAGGAAATAATACGTTCCCGGTAAGGAGGCGCGATGGATTTGGCGATGAGCCGGTATGCGGTGCCGATAAGCAGCTCCGCGCCGCGCCGTTTGATGAAATAGATATAGTCGCCGGGGTGGACGTTCGCGGAGGGCATGGGGCGCAGGCCGGCTCCGTCGTAGATGCTGAGCGTGCCTATGGAGCCTGTCACCACCTCGCTGTCGTTCAGGGGAGCAAGCGCTATGCAATAGGCATTCATCAGGCCGCTTTTCGGTGCAAAGCTCATCACGTCCGTCCCGTCTATGCGGTACACCCCCTTCCCGTGAGTCGCGATCCAAAGGCTGCCGTCGCGGTCCTGGTACATGTCGTTGATGATGGCTTTGGGCACATTCAGCAACCCGCCGAAGTGGGTTAGCTGGTTCTCCTCCGGCTTGTAGCAGTACAGCCCGTCGCCCACCGTGCCGATCCAGGTATTGCCGTGGGGGTCGGTGAGCAGGTCGCTGAGGGAGGCTTCCCCTTTGAAACAATACTGGCGGACGATTCGGTTTCCTGCGATGCACAGCAGCTTGTTCTGCTGTGCGATCCAGTACGCACCGCTATGCCCGGGCTGAACGTCGATCACCCTTCCGCGAACCAGGGAGGCGTAGAGGCGCTCCGCTCCGCCATGCTCGTTCATGCGGTACAGGCCCTCGTCGGTGCAGAGCAGCAGGCAGCTGTCCCTTTGCGGTACCAGCTTAAGGACCGCGGCCTGCCTGCCGCTGCGATCGGGCAGGTCTATCAGGCGCGAGCGCCCGTTCTCGATGCAGTACAGCCGGTAGACGGTGTGCAGCCCGATCAGCCAGATCTTGTTTCCCAGGACTGCCGCGCCGAGCAGGAAGGCCGGCATCTCGCCCGCCTGCAGCGGGAATTTCCGGATCTCCTCTTCCGTTTTCAGGGCGAGGCCCCCGCCGTATGTGCAAAGCAACTGCCGGTGTGCGCCATAGGCCGCCGTGGAGAGCACCGCGTTATGGGGCAATCCATCGTGCCGGGTGAAGTTGTGAAAGCTCTTGCTGTCAAAAACGGACAGGCCGTAGCCGGTGCTGAAGAGCATGAACCCGCGCTCGTCCTGCAGGATCCGGAATACATTGGCATGGGAGAGGCCGTCCTGCATGGTGTAATTCCGGACCGGGATCTGCTGGGCTGCCGCCGGCAGCATGCAAAGCAGGAGCATTATTGCCAGCAGGCGGCGCGGCATCGTGGCAGCCCCGGGGCTCATGCCTGCCGGATGCGGTTGAGAAAATCGGCCAGCCGGTAGCGCGAGATATGGAGTCGGTCGCCGTTGTCCATCAGCGCCTGCGCGCCGTCGCAGGAGCGGTATTCTTTAAAATGGGCCATGTTGATGAGGAACGATTTATGCACCCGGACAAACCAGGAGGCATCCAGCTGCTCGGCGAAACGGCTGATGGGGCGGGCGCTGGTGAACCTTTCCCCGCTGGCCAGGTGAAAGATCGTATAGGTATTGTCGGCTTTCAGGTAGACGATGTCGCGGAGGGGAAGGACGCGGATGCCTTGCTGGTGGCTGACGGAGAGCCGGCCGTCCAGGTACGATGCCTTTTCGCCGGGCGTCTCAGGTACGCGGTTCAGCATGCGCGCCAGCATGGCCCGGAACTCCGATTTCTTTACCGGCTTCAGCAGGTAGTCGGCCGCGCCCTGCCGGATGGCCTGTATGGCATACTCCCGGTAGGCCGTGACGAATACCAGCGCGAAAGACCGGGATTTCACCTCGCGTAACAGGCTGAACCCGTTCCGTTCCGGCATGTGTATGTCCAGGAGCAATACATCCACTTCATTCGCCTGCAGATACTGGGCAGCTGCCGTCACGGAGTCTTTTTGAATGACTTCCGCGCCGGGCAGGAACTCCAGTATCATGTCCTGCAGGTAGCCGCGGCTCAGACGCTCGTCGTCGACAATCAGGAACCGGCGGTTCATATTCGAATATCTTTATAAAGGTCGTTTTGAAGCACGTAACTAAGGGGTATTCCGAAACGGAGTTGATGCAATTTATATAAATTAAAACATCCGATAGTTTGCGTGATGGGAGATTTAAGCCATGCAAAAAAGCCGCAGCGTTTCGGCTGCGGCTTTTTTGCATGGTGTATTTCAGTGAGCGTTCAGAGCAATTGCCCCTTCGGAAGCTCGTCCGGTCAATGCATAGGATGCGTTCTCCTGTGATTTCGCAAGGAGCGGAACTATTTCAATTTGACCAGGCGGCTCGTCGTGACATTGCCGGAGGCATCGCGGATCACCATTTGGTACAGGTCGACCGGAATATTCTCGATCGAGATGTTGAGACGGGATTGATCGGCGGAAGTCGTCAATACCTGGCGTCCTGTGGAGTTGAAGATGCTGATCTGCTCATCTCCCTTGAGGCCATCGATCGTGACCGTAGTGGTCGCAGGGTTGGGATAGATGGAATAGTGAGCCGGGCTGTTGAATGACAGGATGCGTATGGCGGTGTAGCTGTCGTCTCCGTCCGTTGCATATTCCCGGATCCGGTAGTAGTTGGTTCCTGTTGCCGGCTGCATGTCGGTGAAGCTGTACTTGCCGGAGTTGTCCGGTGTTCCTGTGCGGAACCGCTGATACCCGATCTCAGTCCATTGATTGCCGTCCGTGCTGCGCTCGACGCCGAAGCCGGCGGTCCGCTGGCTGGCAGCCGTCTTCCATTCCAGGACAGCGTAGGCGTTTTGCTTGCGGGCGTCGAAGCTGAGGATCGAGAGCGGCAGCGTAGTCGGATCGACGACCCCGAAATTGATCCCGGTTATATTCGAGCTTACGACGATGCTGCCGATCAGGCCGGATTTATTTAAGAGGTTGGGGATGCCGCCGATATTGACCCCTGTGTGGCGCCAGCCCGTAGGCAGGTTGAAGAAGGATGCCGGGATATTGGACACGGGCACGTTGAGGCCGAGCTGGCTGTTGGACAGCTGGACGGAATAGGCTCCTGTCAAGCTGACCGGCAGGGAGTACATGCCTTCGAGCGCCACCGGTGTGGATGCCTGGATCGTACCGTCTGTGGCGATCAGGTTGGCCCAGAGCCCGTTTGACGAGGTCGTGCCGGCATTTGTTCCCAGTTCGGTGACGGAGCGGATGCCATTCTGGTCTTTATCCTTCCAAACATAGCCGCTGATATTGTAAAGTACACAGGGGCCGGCGACGAAGGTGCGGGTTGCCGTCGTGGCGGTGGTGGAGCATTCGTCCATGATTACGGAGTAGCTCACGGTGACGATGCCTGCGCCCGTGAAGCTGAGGACGTTACCGGTCAGAACGCCGGGACCGGAAGTTACGGTCAGTGTGCCTCCGGCCGGTGAGGGCGTAAGCTGGACGGTTTCGGAGGTGCATATCTGGTTCAGGGTATTCGTAGCGGGATTGCCGGTGATCGTGATCTGGGGCACCGTAGTAGCGCCGCAGGGCTGGATAACGGGCGTTTTCGTGAAGGTGAAGCTGGCTATGTTGTTGTCCGCGGTGGTGCTGTCGCCCATGCTCCCGTTGATCTGATGGCCGACGTAGCCGTAGCGGCCGGTGCATTTCCGCAGGATCATGCTCGTGTGGCCTCCGGTTTCCACGGCGAGGATCTTATCGGTTGCGCTGAGGCCGGAAGGAACGCCCGGGTCTACGGGGCTGCCGTTGATATTGGAGGCGGCGCCGCGGCCGAGCATGGCGTAGTTGTTGTCGCCCCAGTTGTAAAGCTGGTTCTGGGTGGCGCTGGTGATGACATTGATGGCTGCCGCTCCGAAATAGTCGTGCTCGTTCGGCGAGATCCACTTGATGTCGTTCATGACCTGGCCCGAGCTGCTGCCGTACCGGGGCTGTACCCAGGTGTTGCTTGCAGTCGTGTTCCAGGTGCCGAGCTGCCGCTTGCTGTTATCCCCGAGGGCGTACAGATTGCCGTTCCCGTAGAGTACATAATAGGAGGGATAGCCGTTGGTAGTGACCGTGGCCCCGATCATCTTGATGCGCCCGTTGGACGAAGGCCGCGTTACCAGGGTCGGGGTGGAGCGGGACTGCCGGCTGCCGCCGACGACATAAGTTTGGTCGCCCCAGGTATAAAGCGAATCCGTACCTGCCAGAGCGAAGAACGCCGTGGGACAGCCGCGGAGCGCCACTATGTTTTTCATGGAGCTGATCTTGGTCCAGGTCGTGCTGTTGCCGGTACCGCCGCGCATATTCGCGCTTTGCGACAGTACATAGACCTGGCTGTCGCAGGTGAGGATGCCGAGACTGTGGTAGGTGCCGAACATCATCTTGACGTCCAGGGGGCCGACGCCGGTCGGAAGCCCGTCTGCTTTTGAGTTGACGGTGATCTTCTGGAACGTCGATGAAGACGTGAGGCTGTTGTCCAGCACAAAGCCAGGGCCGCCCCAGGCCCACAGACCGGTCGTGGTGAGCGCTACGAACTGTACGCCCGAACCGCTGAGGATGCCGCCCCCATTGCTTCCCAGAGTGACCTTCAGCACGGTGCCGGTCAGCCGGTTGTTGGCGTCCTTGTAGTAGTTCGCCGCGTTGAGCACTACTGGCACCGAATCATTCGTCGTACCGACCCGGGAAGCGTCTTCGCCCCAGATCTTAAACTCGCCGGTATATTCCCTCACTACGGAGGAGTGGAACGCCGAGACGGCGTTATCATATTCTATGGTCGCAGCAACCCCGTCCGAATTGGCACCATAGTTGTTCGGGTTCGTGCTCGTGCAGCCGAGTCCGGTTGTATAGCCGCATTGCGCCTGGGATTTCGGTACGGTAAAGAGGCTTAAAAGCACACAAATTACACTACTGCAAAATATTTTCATGCTTGTTTAATTTGGTATAATATTATTCTTATGAGATAATATTTACTTGTTTAGATGTGATCAGGCGTCCGGGCATTGTTTTGAAGCCGCCCGGACTATGGGATCTTATGATTTGTTTTCGTGATAATCAGCCGGGATTTTCTGCGCCGGAAAAACCCGAATTGTTATTTTGGCGTTAACTAATCAAAAAGAGGGCCAAACTTTTAAATTGACTAAATATTAAATTTAATACATTGTTTTTTCAAAAATGCTAGAACGAAACGGTCCATTCAAGGTGTCACCTCCATTAGAGGTGACACCTTGAATGGACCGTTCATAAATTCAGGAGATTGACCGGATGCAGCTGGCTCCCTTAGTGATATGCCGAGGCCCGGGAGCGTCGGAAAAATCGACTTCTTTTCCTGGGCAGCGCCGAAAAGGAACAGGACGGTATAGTTACCGTCCTGTTCCTTTTAAGGTTGATGGGGGCGCTAACCTGCTGCTTCTTTTGCCGGCCAGACTGAGTCCAGCTTCATGCTGTATTTCGGGCATTTCACCGGGCTTCCCACTTACCCGATTCGGGCGCATGGGACAGGCCGAACTTCTTCGCAGCAGTCTCCTTCTTCCACTCTTCGCCCTGCCTCATCCGGGCCTGGACGCAGCCGGCAGCCGCTGTGAGCAGCGCTGATTTCTGCTTTCTCAATGGTATCGGCGCCTAACGGCTTGAGTGAATCGTCGCGGGCGGACTTCCTACAGCTCTTCCGCAGTGAAGCCCGTTTTTTTCAGGGCGCCGGCTACATCGCCTGCTGTAACCCCTTCGGCCGATACCGTCAGTACTTTTTCAGGTACGCCGAGATCCACGTCCCAGTTTCCTGTGCCGAAGGCTTTATCGAGGACCGGCGCGACTTTCGCGGCGCAGCCGGAGCAGTTTATATTGGTTTTGAATTTGAGTGTGTTCATGGCTTTATCGTTTTTGTAAAGGTCCGATGCCCTCGAGCGGCTGTTGTTACACGATTCGCGGGAAGATTTACAAGATTCGAGGTGCCGGGTCCGAACCGGCCTTGATCGGGGACAACAACCTGCTTAAGCGGCGCTTAAAGCCTGGCCCATTTGAGACGCAGGCTGTTTGTCACCACGCTCACGCTGCTTAAGGCCATCGCCGCCCCGGCTATCATCGGGTTCAGCAGAAAGCCATTGACGGGATAGAGCACCCCCGCTGCGAGGGGAATCCCGATCACGTTGTAGATAAAGGCCCAGAACAGGTTCTGCCGGATCACCCGGACCGTTCTGCGCGAGAGCGAGATGGCCTTGGGAATGCTCGTGAGATCGGACGAGATGAGCGTCATCTTCGCTACATCCATCGCGATATCCGTTCCCTTGCCCATCGCGATGCTTATATCGGCCTGCGCGAGGGCCTGGCTGTCGTTGATGCCGTCGCCCGCCATCGCTACGATGCGACCCTGGCTTTGCAGTTGCCTGACGAATGCGGCCTTGTCGTCGGGCAGCGCTTCGGCCCGGTACTCCCGGATGCCGACCTTTTCAGCCACGGCCTTCGCGGTCCCGGGATTGTCGCCGGTGATCATGTAAGGCGTGATGCCGAGGAACTGCAGACGCCGTATCGCCTGCGCCGAAGTATCCTTCACTTTATCCGTGACGGCGATTGCGGCATACACCTGAGACCGGTCGGCGAACCAGATGACGGTGGCTGATTCCTGTAGCCAGGCATCGGCCTGCAGCTGCAGCCCGGCGCTTATCTGCGCGCCCGTCGAGTCGATGAATTTGCGGCTGCCCGCGAAATAGGATTCAGTCCCGTATTTGCCGGTGACGCCTTTGCCCGTAAGACTTTCAAACTGCTCAACCGGCACCCTGGGCGTATCCCGGCCTTCGAAGTAGCGCACCACCGCTTCCGCAAGCGGGTGCTCGGACCGGGCTTCCAGGTCGTAGAGCACCGAGGGCAGCAGCGCCGGCTCCGAGCCGTCTTTCCAGGCAATGGCCAAGACTTCCGGCTTGCCTTCGGTGATGGTGCCAGTCTTGTCCAGAACGATGCTGTCCGCCTGGCAGGCGCGCTCCAGGCTTTCCGCATCCTTGATCAGGATGCCGTTCTCCGCGCCCTTGCCCATGCTCACCATGATCGCGGTCGGAGTCGCCAGCCCGAGCGCGCAGGGGCAGGCGATCACAAGCACGGTCACCATCGCCATGAGTCCCTGCGTAAATCCGTTGTCGCCGCCGAAGACCAGCCATGCGGCGAGGCTGAGCAAGGCGATGGCGATGACTGCCGGCACGAAGATGCCGGCGATCTTATCAACCAGCTTCTGCACGGGGGCCTTGCTTCCCTGCGCTTCCCGGACGGCCTTGATGATATGCGCCAGCACCGTGTCGCCGCCGATCTTTTCCGCTTTGAACAGGAAGCTGCCTTTTTGATTGATGGTCCCTGCGAAAACCTTGGCGCCCGCTTCCTTAAGTACCGCGAGCGGTTCGCCGCTCAGGGCGCTTTCGTCGACGTAGGAGCTGCCTGAAGCGACCTCACCGTCTACGGCCACCTTTTCCCCGGGCTTCACCAGCAGCATATCGCCCGCTTTTACTTGCGAGACCGGCACTTCAGCCTGGTGGCCGCCGTGGTGAACGAGGGTTACGGTCTTC
>JASLDA010000034.1 GCA_030151745.1 Chitinophagaceae bacterium
GCATGTCCATACCCCCGGATACGGTTAGTAAGCCCCTGGACTCGGCGCAGCGGATCGCGATCAAGACTGCGTCCAAGACCCGGAAACCTATAGTAAAAGCTCCCGAGCAAAACCCGGTAAACGCATCCGAGATCCAGGAGGCCCTGCAGGCCACCCGGCGCCCGCAGCAGGGCGACTCCACCGCGCCCCGTTATTACATCGGGTACAAGCACGTAAGGATCTGGAGCGATTCGTTGCAAGGTGTTTGCGACAGCATCTCGTATTCTGCGCGGGATTCGGTGCTGAAGATGATGCAGCGGCCGGTAGCCTGGAGCCGCGAAAGCCAGATCTCCGGAGATACCATCCTGCTCTTCAACGACAGCAGCCGCATCAAGCGGCTGTATATTCCGGCAAATTCCCTGATCGTTTCCCGCTCCGGTCCGGAGAAAGCCGATATCTACGACCAGGTACAGGGCAAGACCCTGAACGCCTATTTCAAGGAAAAGAACCGGATCGACCATATGATCGTATTCCCGGCGGCCGAGAGCATCTATTACCCGAAAGACGACAGCGGGGGCTATCTGGGCGTGAACCAGGCCGAGAGCGAGCGCATGAAAGTCTTCTTCGGGGAAGGAAAGATCCGCCGGATCATCTTCGAGCAGGAAGTAAAGCAAAAAATGTCCCCGCTCGATAAGGTGGCGCTGCCCACGATGCGCCTGAGCCGCTTTCAATGGCTTCAGAGCATCCGCCCCAAATCGAAGGAAGAACTATTCCCTGCCGAAGCGCCCAGGCCTGAAGCCCGGCCGGAGAATATTCCCGGGCGCGGCGCAGATGCGAAAGATAAAGGCCGGAAGTAGAGGCTCATTCAACAATTCTCAAATCATCCTCCAAAAATGCAGGTTTATAAATTCGGCGGGGCATCGATCGCTACCCCGGAACGGATGAAGGCGCTTCTCCCTATTATCCGGGATACGCGGGGCGCGCTCGTCGTGGTAGTCTCGGCGATGGGCAAGACCACCAATGCGCTCGAGGAAGTCGTTAAGGCTGCCTGCGCCGGAGACAAGCAGAAGGCGCATGAGCTCGTAGCGGCGCTGGAGCAGCAGCACCTGGACTACGCCGGCGCGGTCCTGAGCCCCGAAGGCCTGAAACGCGCCGCGGACGAGCTGGCCGTTTTCTTCACAGAGCTGCAATGGGCGGTGGACGATGCCGACCCTGCGCGGTTCGATTACAGCTACGACCAGATCGTTTGCATGGGCGAGCTGCTCAGCACGCGCCTGTTCGCATTCTTCCTGGAGGAAAGCAGTCCCGGCAATACCTGGATCGACGTCCGCCAGGTGATCCGCACCGACGACGCGTGGAGGGATGCGAAAGTGGATATGGCGTTCAGCGCCGAACGTTCCCGGGAGATTATCCAACCGCTGCTCGACAGCGGCCGGCGCGTGGTTACGCAGGGCTTTATCGGCTCGACGGACAACAATGAAAGCGTGACCCTGGGCCGGGAAGGCTCCGATTATACGGCCGCCCTGCTGGCCGCCATGCTCGGGGCGGAAAGCGTCACGATCTGGAAGGACGTGGCCGGACTGCGCAACGCAGATCCGCGCCTGTTCCCGAATACCGTGCAGATCCCGGAGATAACCTATCACGAGGTGATCGAAATGGCCTATTACGGAGCCCAGGTCATACACCCCAAGACCATCAAGCCACTGCATAATGCCGGTATTCCCCTGTACGTGAGATGTTTCCTGGACCAGGACGAGAAAGGCACGGTGATCCGCGCCGGCGAAGCAGAGATCGCCTACCCGCCGATCATCGTCTGGAAGCGGGAGCAGGTGCTGCTGCAGGTAACGACGCTGGACTTTTCATTCATCACGGAAGATGCGCTGCGCGATCTCTACGATACGTTCGCACGGCTCCGCGTAAAGATCAATATGATCCAGAACGCCGCGATCTCTTTCATCGCCTGCGTCGACGACCGTCCCGAAAAGATATTCGCCGTCATAGAGGCCCTGGAGAAGAACTACCGCATCCGCCGCAACGAGGGTGTCAGCCTGCTGACCATCCGCCACTATACACCGGAGATCCTGTTCGGGCTTACCATGAACAAGACCGTGCTCCTCGAGCAGAAGACCCGCTCGACGGTACAGGTGGTTGTAATGGACTAGCTTATGCGGAGGTTGGTGTTCTGCCGATGACCGCCTTGAGCGCCACAGGTATGTACTAGCTAAGCCCCGTGTGGAGCGCGAGGCTCTAGGGTATATTGATGTACTTGTGCGTCTGCAGGGAGAGCCTCCACTGCGGATGAGCCTGGATATAATCGATGATCAGCGGCGTCACCTGCTCCCTCCGGCTCCACTCGGGGGCGAGGTAAAGCAGGCAGTCCGGTCCGGCCTGGGCCGCATGCTGCTCCGCCCAGGCAAAGTCCGATCTATGATAGATGACCACTTTCAGCTCCGAGGCCTTGCCCAGCGAGGCAGGGAGCGGCGCCTTGAACTTCTTCGGCGATAAGGTCACAAAATCCAGCTGACCGCTGAGCGCCGAGGAGCCCGAGGTCTCGATATGCGTGCGGAATCCTGCCGCTTTCAGCGCGGCGGTGAGCGGCCCCAGGTCGTGCATGGCCGGCTCTCCCCCCGTAATCACGGCGATACGCCCGGGATGCGCCGCGGCGCCGCTTACGATCTCCTGAACGGTCATCAGCGGGTGGGCTCCCGCATCCCAGCTCTCTTTCACGTCGCACCAGACGCAGCCCACGTCGCATCCGCCGAGCCGGATGAAATAAGCTGCCTGACCGGTGTACAGCCCTTCGCCCTGGAGCGTGTAGAAATGCTCCATGACGGGATACGATACCATTTCGTCGGTTTTTTGCCTTGCTTCTTCCATCGCTTCCATGCTGTGCTTCTCCGGCTGCCGCCGCGCTTATTTCGAAAGACCGACGCGGGCCTTCCAGGTGTTTTTCATCAGGCCGCAGATCGTCATCGGACCGACACCCTTGGGCACCGGCGTGATATAGGAGCATTTCGGGGCGACATTGTCAAAGTCCACATCCCCGACCAGGCGGCTGCCGCTCTTGCGCGTAGGGTCCGCGATCCGGTTGATGCCGACGTCGATCACGATAGCGCCTTCCTTCACCATATCGGCGGTCACGAACTTCGGCTGCCCGATCGCCGCCACGATCAGGTCGGCCTCCCGGCAGACGGCCGCCAGGTCTTTCGTCCGGCTGTGCGTGAGCGTTACGGTGGCGTTGCCGGTCTTCGTATTGCGGCTCAGCAATACGCTCATCGGCGTGCCCACGATATTGCTGCGGCCCACCACCACGGCGTTCATTCCGGAAGGGTTTATCCCGTAGTGCTCCATGAGCAGCAGGATGCCGTAGGGCGTCGCCGGCAGGAAGGTATCCTGGCCCAGCACCATCCGGCCCTGGGAGATCGGGTGGAAGCCGTCCACGTCCTTGGCCGGATTTATGGCATTGATGATGGCGTCGGAGGAAATATGCTTGGGCAGCGGCAATTGCACCAGGATGCCGTCCACTTCCGGATTCGCGTTCAGCTGCTGCACTTCGGCCAGGAGCGCCGCTTCGGAGATGGACGCGTCGAGCCGCACCATGGTCGAGCCGTAACCCAGCTCCTCGCAGGTCCGGACCTTGGAGCCCACGTACACCTGGGAGGCCGGATCTTCGCCCACCAGCACAGCCGCCAGGTGGGGCGCCCGCTTGCCGGAAGCGAGCCATGCCGCGGTATCCGCCTTGATCTGCTCTAGAATGTGCTTCGAAACTGCTGCGCCGTCGAGAATCTGCATAGGCTGCAAAGGTACTTCATAAGAGAAAAGCCCGGTACGGCCGGTTGCATGGCCGGAGGCCTTAGCGCCGGGCCTCCCGGGGCGCAGCGGAGCTGCTACCATTTATACCCGGCCTGCTGCAGCACTTCCCGTATCGCTTCGTAGCTCTTGAATATTACCGGACCCATATCCGCCTGCCTCACCCAGCGCACCTCGGTGATCGCTTCCTCTGCCTGGGGGATCAGCGCTTCGTCCTGCCTTCCCTGCATGGCATACCAGGCCGTCGTTTTCACGACCTTCTGGCCGTGCTGCGCATAGATGTGATATGTATCGCAGATCTTATGCTTCAGCTTGAGCCGCTTCAGGCCGGTTTCCTCCGCGACCTCGCGCACGGCGCAGGCATCCATGGGCTCGCCGTCGTCGCGCTTGCCTTTTGGCAGGTCCCAGCGGCCCCGGCGGTGGATCATCAGTACCCGGCCGCTCTCGTCCTCCACCACGCCGCCTGCTGCGTCGACCGGCTCGTACAGCTCGTGCAGGCCCCGAAGCAGCGCGTCGGGTGAAATATCCTCGATGATGGCCCCGAGTGTCCGCGGCTTGGCAAGGTGCTCGAACGCCATGCGATAGTTGCGGCTGAAAGCGCCCGTCAGGCTGAGGTAGCCGATGGCCTGGGGGTTGGCCGCTTTGTAGGATGTCGCGTCGGCGGTGAGTATGAGCGGCTTGTTGCAGTAATAGATCTTGCGGCTGAACGGCATGGGGCAGGGAATTTAGAGCGGCAACGGGGCTTGGCGTAATTTTGCCGCCGCTATGAGCACACAAAAAGACTTCGCCTCCCGGCTGCTGCAAATTAAGGCGCTGCAGATTAATCCAGACAAACCCTATACCTGGGCCTCCGGCTGGCGCTCGCCCGTATATTGCGATAACCGCAAGGTGCTCTCTCACCCGCACCTCCGCGATTTCGTGAAAAGCGAGCTCGCCAATATGGTGCTCCAGCATTTTCCCGATGCCGAAGTCATCGCGGGGGTCGCCACCGCGGGCATCGCGCACGGCGTGATGGCGGCCGACCTGCTGAAGCTGCCGTTCATTTATGTGCGTTCCAAGCCGAAGGAGCATGGCATGGGCAATCAGATCGAAGGAGAGCTGCAGCCCGGCCAGAAGGTCGTCGTCGTGGAGGATCTCGTAAGCACCGGCAAGAGCAGCCTGCAGGCCGTGGAGGCTATCCGCGCCGCCGGCGCGGAGGTGATCGGCATGTGCGGACTGTTTACCTACGCTTTCCCGGCGGCGTATGAAGCCTTTAAAGCCGCCGGCGTACCCCTGCATACCATTTCCGATTACAATGCGCTCATGGAGATCGCGGTAGAGCAGGGTATCGTAAAGGAGGAAGACCGTGTCACCCTGGCGCAATGGCGTACGGCACCCGAGCTTTGGGGGCGCAGCCTCTGATTGCAGGGATCTGCCTGAGACAAATCGTTGATCGGCCCCTTTTCTATGTCGTAATGAACTTCCTTTCATGTCATGGTGTCGGGGCGAACCACGACATGAAAAACTCCGGGAGGCACTGCTTCGCCCTTCGACAAGCTCACCCTTCGACGGGCTCACCCTTCGACAGGCTCAGGGTGACATGGGAAGGCGGCACGAGTTCCTTCTCACTCTTCTATAACGATCGCTGCACGTAGAGCAGCCCGGTTTATGCTTCGCGCGTGAAACATAAAACATGAAACATGTCTTCCCCTGGCTCAGCCTGGTGCGCTGGCCGAACCTGCTGATCGTCGCGCTGACGCAGTGGGTGGCCTGGTGGACCATCATTGCGCCTTCGGGAGGGCTTGTTCAGGTCCTGACGCCGGCCGGCTTCGCGATGCTTTGCCTGTCGACTGTGCTTATCGCAGCAGCAGGATATATCATAAACGACTATTTCGATATCCGCATCGATGTCATCAACAAGCCGGACAAGGTGATCCTGGAACGCCTGATCCCCCGGCGGGCCGCGATAAAGGTGCACTGGCTCTTCAATGGGCTTGCACTGATGCTTGCCGCCGCGGTTGCATTGCCGGCAGGACACCCGGAATGGCTGCTCCTCCAGCTGTTCTGCATCGGCCTGCTATGGAGGTATTCCACGACCTGGAAGCGGCGGTTCATGATCGGCAATGTGATCGTGGCGCTGATGACGGCCCTGACGATCGTGGCGCTGATCGTCTACGAGCCCCGCCTGACGGACTTCTCCGCCGGTATGATCCCCGGCTGGCATATCCCGGCTCTGCCCTCCGGTTTCCTTTCCCTGCATAACGGCTTCCTGGCCTTGCTGCTGTTTTCGATGTTCGCGTTCCTGCTGACCTGGATGCGGGAGATCGTCAAGGACATGGAGGACTTCAAAGGGGACGAGGCCGAGGGCTGCGTCACGATGCCGATCCGGTGGGGGCTGTTGAGAAGTTCCCGGATGGTGCAGGCGCTGGGAGGAGTTACCATCCTGCTGCTCCTGCTCGCATGGCTCGCCACCGTGCTGGTGCTTACGCCCTTTTCATCCGGCGGGGAGCTGCCCCGGGATCCCGGGCGCTTCCCCGGCGCCTCGTACATACTTGCCGGCTATATCCTGCTCGCGTTGATTGTGCCGCTTGCGGCCTGGATCGTCCGCTTGCCCCGGGGAGCCACGCAACGCCACTATCATAAAGCCAGCCGCCAGCTCAAATGGATCATGGTGCTGGGAATCGTTATGCTGCTGATCATTCGCTTTTACTGATGTCCAAACTTATTCTCGCCTCCGGCTCTCCGCGCCGCAAGCAGCTCCTGGAGCTGGCACACATCGATTTTGAAGTCATCACCTCGGACGTTGACGAGACCAACCCGCCGGGCATGCCGGGGGCCGAGGTGCCGGTTCACCTGGCGAAGGAAAAGGCCAGGGCGGTGGCCGCAAACAACCCCGGCCGGGACATATTGGCCGCAGACACCGTCGTGCTGCTGGATGGAGATATCCT
>JASLDA010000058.1 GCA_030151745.1 Chitinophagaceae bacterium
TACAAGCTAAGGCTCCCGCTCCACTGCAAACTTGTATAAGCTAAAGGCTAACTATGCTAAGGTTCCCGATCCACTGCAAACTGCAAACTGCCTACTGCAAACTTGTATAAGCTAAAGGTTAACTATGCTAAGGCTCCCGATCCACTGCAAATTGCCGATTGCAAATTGCAAATCAATAATCCTCCATCGTCAAATACAGCTCCTTCAGCGCCTGTTCGAGCTGGCTGTCGTTCGGAGCTATGCCGTGCCATTCGTGCGTGCCTTCCATGAAGCTGACGCCCTTGCCCATGGCGGTGCGCATCAGGATCACGACCGGCTGACCCATTCCGGCCGCGGCGCGGGCCGCGTCCAGGGTGGCCACTACCTCTTCCATGACATTGCCGTCCATTTCCAGCACTTTCCAGTTGAAGGCGTTGAACTTCGCATTCAGCGATTCGATGTTCATGACATTCGCCGTGGGGCCGTCGATCTGCTGGCCGTTCACGTCGATGGTCACGACCAGGTTGTCGATCTTGTGGTGGGCGGCGAACATGATCGCCTCCCAGTTCTGGCCTTCCTGCAGCTCGCCGTCGCCGAGCAGGGCATACACCAGGCGGTCGTCTCCGTTCAGCTTCTTGGCGGTCGCGGCACCGCAGGCGACGCTCAGTCCCTGGCCCAGGGAGCCGGAAGCGATGCGTACCCCAGGCAGGTGCTCATGCGTGGTCGGGTGACCCTGCAGGCGGGAATCCAGCTTGCGGAAGGTGCCGAGCTCGCTGAGCGGGAAATAGCCGGAGCGTGCCAGCACGGAATAGAATACCGGCGAGATATGTCCGTTGGACAGGAAGAAGATATCCTCTCCTACGCCATCCATGCTGAACTCCGGGTTGTGCTTCATCGCGTGGAAGTACAGGGCGACCATAAAATCGGCGCAGCCCAGGGAGCCGCCAGGGTGACCGCTTTGCACCGCGTGCACCATCCGGACGATGTCACGGCGCACCTGAGCGGCAATATTCTTCAGCTGGGAGATTTCCATGGCGCGAAGGTAACTTTTTGACAGCAGTTAACCGCTCAGGGCGCCGAGATCGCCGGCAATTAATCCATGGAATTCGTTATTTTACAGGAAGTACAATGATGCAGGAAGTGGAAGCCGCCAAGGGAGCGGCAGGAAAGCGATTTACGAAGCGATTGATGGAATGGCACCGGGACTCCAATAACCGGACATTGCCCTGGAAGAATGAAACGGATCCTTACAAGATCTGGCTCAGCGAGATCATTCTGCAACAGACCCGCGCGGAGCAGGGCCGCCCCTATTACGAGCGGTTCACGGCGGCCTACCCGGATGTGCACGCGCTCGCCGCTGCGCCGGAGCAGGAGGCCTTCAAGCACTGGGAAGGACTGGGCTACTACGCTCGCTGCCGGAATATGCTCAAAACGGCGAAGGAGCTCAGTGAAAAAAAGGGCGGCAAATTTCCCGGCTCCTATGAAGGCCTGCTGGCGCTGCCGGGCGTAGGGCCCTACACGGCCGCAGCGATCGCCTCCTTCGCGTTCGGGCTCCCGCATGCCGTGCTGGATGGTAATGTCTACCGGGTGATCGCCCGCTATTTCGGGGTGACGCAGTCTACCGACGGCACTGCCGGCAAGGCCCTGTTCCAGAATATGGCGGATGCCGTCCTCGACCGCGATGATCCGGCCGGTTTCAACCAAGCGATCATGGACTTCGGCGCCACGGTCTGCAGCCCGGCGGCGCCCCTGTGCCGGGAATGCCCGCTATCCGGCGACTGCGTCGCGCTGCGGGCGGGGCTGGTATCCGAGCTCCCCGCGCGGACCAAAAAAGCACCGCTGCGGCAGCGCTGGTTTCACTACCTGGTGGTAACCCACGAAGACCGTATCTGGATCCGGCAGCGTCGCGAAAAAGATATCTGGAACGGGCTCTACGAACCTTACCTGATCGAGGCCCCCGGCGCCCTGGAGCGGAAGGAGCTGGCGGAGACCGGGACTTATCCCGGGAACCGCCCCCCGGACACCGCCGGCTCGATCAGCCAGAAGCTCTCGCACCAGCAGATCAACAGCCGTTTCTTCGTGCTCGATTGCAAGGCTCCTCCGCATATGCCGGAGGACGGAATCTGGGTACAGCGCGGGCATTTGAGGGACTTTGCCTACCCCAAGAGCGTGTTGAGCTTTTTTGAGAAAAATGGGTACTTTTAAAACCAATAGGACACACAGCACAAAAAACGGACACATATGCGCGGGGTTAACAGAGCCACCCTTATCGGTAATCTTGGCAAGGAGCCCGAGCTCCAATATCTGGAAGGAAATATCGCCGTGGCGAAGTTCCCGCTGGCCACCACCGAAACTTTTAAAGACAAGAACGGGCAGATGAGCTCCCAGACCGAATGGCACACCGTCGTACTATGGCGGGGCCTGGCCGAGCTGGCTCAGAAATACCTGCACAAAGGCAGCCTGGTATATATCGAAGGCCGCCTGCGGACCCGCAACTGGGAAGACAAGGACAAGAACCGCCGATTCTTCACGGAGGTCGTCGGCGACAATATGGTGATGCTGGACAAGCGCAAGGACGGCGAGCACTACCAGAATAGCGCTGGCGAGAACGCCATGGATATCAACAGCTTCAACATGAGCGAAGGAAATCCTCCGATGGAAAGCCAGTCCCGACCCGCTGCCGGCGACAAGGACAGCATGCCCTATTAGGGCCATCAACCTTATGCTATCGGGACTGAAAGCGTTCATCTCCAGGGCGTTCCACCTGACAACTTAGACTTTACGGAGCACCGGAACCCCGCTCTTTATACGCATGTTCGGGAAGAGCGATATCCGTTCCATTCGCCTGCTGAAGTGCAGCTTAGGGGATATAAAGGCACGATTCTTTAAAATTTGAAAACAGGAGGCGGCATTTGGGTGACGCTTCCTGTTTATTTTTGACACCTCACCAACCACTATCCA